>CAMJPM010000040.1 GCA_946407725.1 uncultured Lachnospiraceae bacterium | reverse complement strand
TCCCATTTGGAGCGAGATGGTGGATCATATGCTGTATCCAGGCATAATTGGCATTTCCTGCGGGCGGAAGTCCATACTTCCACCTCACATCATCCACAAGCTTATCCTGATTCCACGGATGATAATTGAAAGGGGGATTAGCAAGAATAAAGTCTGCTTTTAACGTGGGATGAAGATCGTTTGTAAAAGTATCAGCATGATGTGCTCCGAAGTCCGGCTCGATTCCACGGATAGCCATATTCAGTTTAGCCATCTTCCAGGTATCAGAATTGGCTTCCTGACCATAAACAGATATAGTCCCTCTGTTTCCGGAATGGGATTTGATGAATTCTGCACTCTGTACAAACATGCCGCCGGATCCGCAGCAGGGATCATATACACGGCAGTTTTCAAACGGTTTCAGAATTTCTACCAGAGTCCGTACAACACTTGACGGAGTATAGAATTCTCCGCCGCCTGCTCCTTCTTTTTCGGCAAACTGAGCTATACAGTATTCATATGTCCTTCCAAGAAGATCCTGGCTTTTCTCAGCGTCTCCCATATCCATATTTGTAAAAATATCTACCACATCTCCCAGCACCTGCTTATCCAGATCCGGATTTGCGTAGTTTACAGGAAGCACGCCCTTTAAGCTTTTATTTTCTGCCTCAATAGCTCTCATGGCGTTATCAATCACTTTACCGATTTCTGGAGTATGTGCCGCAGTTGAAATAGTCTTCCATCTGGCTTCCTCAGGAACGAAGAAAATATTATCCATGGTATAAGCATCACGATCATCTTCAAAACCGTCGCCTTCAGCTACCAGCTCGTCATATCTTTTTTCAAAAGCTGAAGAAACATACCTGAGGAATATAAGTCCGATTATTACTTTCCTGTATTCAGCGGCAGGAATATGTCCCCAAAGGACGCAAGCCGCATCCCAGATCTGCTTTTCAAATCCGATATTTGCCTGTGTTTTTTCAGCCATTGTTACAACCCTCTCTTAATCTATTTAATTTTAGCACATCAATCTTTTACATCAAATGATTAACACAGTTTTCACGGACCAGATATTCAAGGGAGCTTAAGATGCCGTATTTTGCATGCGGGAAAGTAAGGCCGCCCTGAAAATAGACTGAATAGGGAGGTCTTATGGGGCCGTCGGCGCTGAGCTCTATGGATGATCCCGGGATAAAGTTTCCGGCTGCCATAATGACCTGGCTGTCATAGCCCGGCATATCCCAGGGTTCCGGGGTCACAAAGCTGTCCACGGGAGCTGCTGCCTGTATTCCCCTGCAGAAGGCGGTGAGAGCCTTTGGATCATGGAATGTCACGGCCTGTATTATGTCGTGCCTGTCCTCGCTTCCGTCCGGCAGCACCTCAAAGCCCAGCCTTTCATAAATATTCGCGGCAAATATGGCGCCCTTCAGGGCTGACGCCGTCACCACAGGAGATAAAAACAGTCCCTGGTAAAACTGCGGCAGTACCCCGAGGGATGCTCCCACCTCTTTTCCAAGTCCCGGGGAAGTCAGGCGGTATGCGGCATTTTCCACACATTCCGAAGTGCCGCAGATATACCCTCCTATGGGGGCAAGTCCGCCGCCCGGGTTTTTTATAAGGGATCCCACAACCATGTCGGCGCCGTATTCCGAGGGTTCCTCCCTCTCAACAAATTCTCCGTAACAGTTGTCTACCATCACCTTTACATCCGGCTTCACTGATTTAATAAAGCCTATGGCTTCAGCAATGTCCTTTACCCCCAGGGTCCTTCTGGTCTGATAGCCCTTTGATCGCTGTATCGTCACAAGCTTTGTCCTGTCATTTATCTTTGAAGCTATGGCATTGAGGTCAAAGCCCCCCTCTGCCTTAAGATCCGCCTGGGCGTAGCTTATGCCGTATTCTTTTAGGCTGCCCTTTGAATCCCTTATCCCTATCACTTCCTCCAGGGTATCATAGGGCTTTCCTGCCGCACTTAAAAGCTCGTCTCCCGGCCTTAAGTTTGACATCAGAGCCAGTGAAAGGGCGTGGGTTCCGCAGGTTATCTGGGGCCGGACCAGGGCATCTTCGGTCTTAAAAACGTCTGCATACACCTTTTCCAGAGTATCCCTGCCCACATCTCCGTATCCATAGCCCCTGCTGCCGTACAGACAGGCCTCCGATACCCGGTTTCTGTGAAATGCCTCTATTATCTTAAGCTGGTTATACTCCGCCGTCTCATCTATTTCCTCAAATCGTTCCTTTAATGATCTCAGTATCTCCTCCCCGAACTCATATACTTCTTTCCTGATGCCGAGGGATTCATATATATTCTGTACTTTCATTGTTTCTTCCTTGCCGCAGACAAACGTACTCATCGGCGACGTGCCTGCGCGGTGCCGATGGAGGTTTGAAACATTTTGTTTCATCCCTTTACCATGTGGTTTTAATGATAGATTCAATTTCAATACTTTAAAATATAATCAACAATCTCCTCATCAGACCCAAATTCTGTCTTATCAATAAATACCGCATCTTTTTCTTTCCTGAACCAGGTGAGCTGGCGCTTTGCAAAATGCCGGGTTTCCTGCTTGATGCGGTATATGGCTTCATCTTTTGTGTACTGTCCGGTGAGATAGAGATATGCCTGTTTGTAGCCGAGGCCCTGCATGGAGGTCATCTCCGGTTTCACTCCCATGTCAATGAGACGCGCGGTCTCCTCAAAGAGCCCGTTTTCCACCATTATGTCCACCCGAGCGTTAATCCGTTCATAAAGGATGTCTCTTGGCATAGTCAGCACGAAAAACTTAAGGCCGTAGGGACTTTCCTTCATGCGCTCCCGTTTATTGTGGATTGAGATTTTTTCGCCGGTTACATGGAAGTATTCCAGGGCACGTATCACCCTTTTTACATTTCCGGGAGGGATCTCCTCGGCAGCCTCCCTGTCTATGGAAAGAAGCCTCTCATGGAGAAGCGCAGCGTCAGTTTCTGCCTCTTTTTCCAGGCTCTTCCTGTATTCGGGATCCGACGGCCCTTTAGAAAAATCATTGTCATAGATAAAGGCATGGAGATAAAAGCCGGTGCCCCCTACAATAATGGGCCTATGACCCCGTCCCCTGATGTCATCAGCAGCATTTTTTGCCATCTCCTGGAAGCGTGCCACATCAAAGCTTTCCGTGGGTTCCAGACAGTCGATAAGATGATGGGGCACTCCCTGCATTTCTTCCGGAGTGATCTTTGCGGAACCTGTATCCATGTATTTATAGACCTGTATGGAATCCGCCGATATGATCTCCCCTCCGGTCTTTTTCGCAAGCTTTATGGAAAGAGCGGTCTTGCCTGCGGCAGTGGGACCGGCAAGGACCAGTAGCTCCGGTTTTTCTTTGTTTTCAGTAGTCATATTATCCAAGTCAGATTATCCGTTTAAATTTCTTTTCCAATTCACGCTTTGACATCTTGATAATAGTCGGGCGGCCGTGAGGGCAGTTATAAGGGTCTTTCAGGGACAGTAACTGCCTTAAAAGTTCCTGCGCCTCATCAAGAGAAAGTCTGCTGTTGCCCTTAATGGCGGCCTTGCAGGACATGGAGGCGATCTTGTCGTGGATCACGCTTATGTCCTCGTCCCTTACGCCGGAGGACAGCTCGTCCAAGAGTGCCGTCATTATATCCCGCTCCTTAAGTCCGTACAGATTATAGGGAACGGTCCTTAAGGCAAAATCATTGCCCCCGAAGGGCTCTATTTCAAAGCCCATTTCCAAAAACCGGTCTAAAAAGCGCTCCAGAACTTCACGCTCTTTTCCGCTTAAGGTTATGATCACCGGAGGATTCAGGTTCTGGGAGGTAATCTCCTTATTCTTAAATTCCTCCATAAAGCGCTCATAATTCACCTTTTCATGGGCTGCGTGCTGGTCAAGGAGCAGCATTTCGTCCCTGTATTCAATGATCCAGTAGGTATCAAAGATCTGTCCTGCGATCCTGTACTCGGAATAAGCGTCCTTTGAAAGGATCCTTTCCTCAAAGAGATCCATCTGGGAGCCACTGATCCCATCTGAGAAATCATCATCCTGTCCGGATTTTTCATCACCGGCAACGTCCGAATACAAAACATCTGTTCCTACAGACGGGATATTTACCTCGTCAACTGTATTATCCCCAGGTGTTTTGTCTCCGCTTTCCAAATAAGTTGCAGGTTTTTCTGGGTTTTCAAAGTTTTCAGGGTTTTTAGGATTTACTGGTTTTTCAGGGATTTCATGTATTTCGGAAACTGCAGATTTTTCAGGTATTTCAGAATCTTCATCCGTTTCAGGTGCGTATACTCTTTCCTCCCTCATTATGGCAATATGCTCAAAGGGTTCCGGTGCTTTTTCCGGAGCCAGAGGAGGAGCAGCAACCTTCTCTTCCTTTTCAAAGCTGAAGTCGTTTATGAATTCCCGCTCTGAAAGGACATTTGAAACAGCATTTCTTAAAAATGAATACACCCCGGGGCCGTCAGAAAATTTTATCTCCATTTTTCTGGGATGTACGTTAATATCGATATCTCCGGGAGAAAGAGTAAGAAAAAGAGCAGTAAAGGGAAAGCGGTGCTGCATGAGATGCCCGGAATAGCCGTCCTCTATGGCCTTTGAGATAATATCATCCTTTATATAGCGGGAATTCACGAAGTAGTTTTCCATGGCTCTTGAATTCCTGGCAATAAGCGGCTTTGCAATAAAGCCTTTAAGACTGAGATCCCCCTCTGATGCGTCAACAGGGATCAGATTGTCGGATATATCCCTGCCGTATATCCTGTAGATCACTTCCTTCAGTTCCCCGTTTCCGCTCGTTACAAGACGGTTGCTGCCGTTAACACTGTATTTGAAAGCAATGTCAGGCCTGTCCATGGCCATTTCCTCAACAAGGGATGTGATATAACCCGCCTCTGTATGGGCGCTCTTTAAGAATTTACGCCTTGCGGGGGTGTTGTAAAAAAGATCCCTGATGATAAAGGTGGTGCCGTCCGGTATTCCGGCCTCATCAAAGGAGACCTCCGTGCCGCCCTCTATAACATAACGGATACCCAGTATCTCTTCACTTCTCTTTGTCAAAAGCTCAACTCTTGTGACCGACGCAATGCTTGACAGAGCTTCACCCCTGAACCCCAGGCTCTTCAAGGTGAATAAGTCCTCGATGGAGATAAGCTTGCTGGTGGCATGGGGAAGAAAGGCCTTTCTCACCTCATTTCTCTCTATGCCGGAGCCGTTATCAGTTACACGTATCATATCGATACCGCCGTTTTTTATTTCCACGGAGATCCTGTCCGCTCCTGCGTCTATGGCATTCTCCATGAGCTCCTTCACTACGGAGGCCGGTCTTTCCACCACCTCCCCGGCGGCTATCTTGTCTATTGTCTTTTCGTCAAGTACTCTTATCATCTTTCGTACCTTGCTTTTTCATTATGAGAGCCACGTAATTTAAGGCTCGCTCCCCTTTTAAGCAGTCTTAATCAGGGCACCAGCGGTTTTTGATCTCGTTCTGGAACTTGTACAAATGGTTCATGGCGTCCATGGGTGTCATGTGGCTAAGATCCAGCTCCCTTATTTCCGACAGGATATCATCATCCTTAAGGGTCTCAAATAATGACATCTGGTTTAAGTCCACCTCGTCGTAGCGCTTCACACCACGGCCTCTGCCTATGAGCCTCGCCTGGCTCTCCTCAGCAATGGCGGTAAGATTGCAGGTAATATCGTTGTCCGACAGCTCTGAAACAATCTCATCCGCCCTGTCAATAACGGAATCCGGCACTCCCGCAAGTCTTGCCACATGTATCCCGTAGGATTTATCTGCGCCGCCTTTTATTATTTTCCGTAAGAAAACTATATCCCTGCCGTTTTCCTTAACTGCGACGCAGTAATTATTGAGTCCCGGGATCTTGCCCTCCAGTTCCGTAAGCTCGTGGTAATGGGTGGCAAAAAGGGTCTTTGCCCCCAGCTTGTTTTTATCCGCTATATGCTCAATCACCGCCCAGGCAATGGAGAGCCCGTCAAAGGTGGAGGTTCCCCGGCCGATCTCATCCAGGATAAGGAGGGACCGGGAGGTGGCGTTCCGGAGTATATTGGAAACCTCGGTCATTTCCACCATAAATGTGGACTGTCCGCTGGACAGGTCATCGGAGGCCCCAACCCTTGTAAAGATCCTGTCAACTATGGAAATATCCGCGTCCTTTGCGGGAACAAAGGATCCAAGGTGGGCCATAAGGGTTATAAGTGCGCACTGCCTCATGTATGTGGATTTTCCGGCCATATTCGGCCCGGTGATCACAAGAATCTGGTTTTTCTTATTGTCAAGGTTCACGTCATTGGGGATGAAATCTCCGGAAAGATTCATCTTTTCCACTACTGGATGACGTCCTCCCTTTATGCGTATATATCCCTTATTGTTGATCTTCGGGCGGCAGTAGGAATTATGCTCTGCCACATAGGCAAAGGACTGCAGCACATCCAGATATGACAGGGCATCCGCGGTGGTGAGTATCCTTCCGATATTATCGGCGATAACAGCCCTTACATCGGAAAAGATCTTATATTCCAGCTCGTAAAGCCTGTCGGCTGCATTTAAGATCTTATCCTCCATCTCCTTTAATTCTTCCGTGATAAATCTTTCCGCCCCGGTCAGGGTCTGTTTTCTTATGTAGTTATCCGGAACCTTGTCCAGAAAGGATTTCGTGACTTCTATGGCATATCCGAAGACCTTGTTGTACTTTATCCTTAAATTCTTTATCCCGGTCTTCTCCCTCTCCTTTTCCTCAAGTCCCGAGAGCCATTTTTTCCCGTTCACATGGAGAGCCCGGTATTCATCCACATCCTTATCGTAGCCGTCCTTTATTATGCCTCCCTCCTTCATGGCAAGGGGAGGATCGTCGACTATTGCCCTGTCGATAAGCTCATGGATATCCTCCATGGCATCTGTCCGCTCCGAAAGCTCCTTTAATAACGGGGCGTCAAAGGCGGCACTTAAGCTTTTTATGTGGGGGATCATTCCAAGGGAGGTTTTAAGCATGATAAGATCCCTGGGATTTGCGGATCCGTAAGTAACCTTACATAATAAGCGCTCCAGATCATAAACCGGATTTAAGTATTCCCTCATCTCATCCCGGTCCATAACCTTTGTATTCAGCTCCTCAACCGCATCCAGTCTTTTATTTATCATGTCTTCATTGATAAGCGGTTCTTCTATGAAGCTTTTCAGTTTCCTCGCCCCCATGGCAGTCCTGGTGTGGTCAAGCACCCATAAAAGGCTTCCCTTTCTCCGTTTCTCCCTCAAGGTCTCGCATAACTCCAGGTTCCTTCTGGAAGCAGAATCAATAAGCAGATATTCACTGCTGACATAGGGGTTAAGGCCGAGGAAATTCCTGAGATCGGTTTTCTGTGTTTCCTTCAGATAGATGATCACGGCTCCCGCAGCCATGATCCCTGTGGGAAAGTCGGAAAGACCCAGTCCGTCAAGACCCTTTACATGGAAGTGGTCCTCCAGCGCTTCCTTTGAGTTTTCATCATCAAAATACCGGTTATCAAGGACATTTACGATAATACCCAGCCTGGATCGAAGATCATCCGCATTAAATCCCGTTAAATACAGGTCTTTATTGCAGATTATCTCTTTGGGATTATATTTATAGACCTCATCCATAAAAGCTGAATATGACGAACATTCTGTTACCTGAAAGCGTCCGGTGGTCAGGTCTGCGACAGAAATGCCAAAATGGCTTCCCGCATAGACTACAGACATAAGAAAGCTGTTGGTTCCCTCATCCAATGAGCCGATATCGATGTTTGTTCCGGGGGTAACTATCCTTATAACATCCCTTTTAACTATACCTTTGGCGTTTTTTGGATCCTCCATCTGCTCACAGATAGCCACTTTATGCCCATTTTTTACCAGTTTATTAAGATATGTATCCACAGAGTGAAAGGGCACTCCGCACATGGGTGCTCTTTCCGGGAGACCGCAGGACTTGCCTGTGAGAGCCAGATCCAGCTCTCCTGACACAGTCTCTGCGTCATCAAAAAAAAGCTCGTAAAAATCCCCCAGCCTGTAAAACAGTATACAATCAGGGTATGACTCCCTGGTTTCAATGTAATGGGACATCATGGGAGACAGGTTTTTATTGTTTTTTATGTCGGTAAAATCCATATTTTTTTCCTGAGAATTTTCATGTGATAAAACAAATATTCGACAGCCGCTTGACGCCCTATCGCTTAATCGGTCAGGGAAAAATCGTCCCTGCGATCAAAGAGCCGGCGGAAAAGCCGCCGGCCCATTATACCATTTTTAAATGTTTTTGTAACGGTTTCGTAAAAAACCACAGTTCTCCGCTTTTATACTCAACTTCCAAGCTTGAACTGGTTAACGATGTTGCGGAGCTCATCTGAGAAGTTAGCGCTCTCATCCACCAGCTCATTGGTGTGCTCTGTAAGCCTTACCACGTCAGAGGTCTTTTCTGCCACATCCGTAACACCAGTGGCAGCCTCTCCAATAGTAGTATTTATATCCGCTATGGCGTGCTTGATGTCATCAATGGTGGATGTGAGGTTTTCTATCCTCTCCCTGATGTCACTCATATTGTCCCCGAAGAACTTGGCGTCTGTCGTATAGGAATTTGTAACCTCACTGAAGGACTGGTAATCCCTCATAACATTGGTATCTATGAAATCCAGCATTTCCTTCAGGCACTGGGACATGTTGTTGACCGCTTCATTTACTTCAGCTACGATCTCGGAGATACCGTCAACCGTCTCACCGGACTGGGTTGCAAGGGAGCCGATCTCCTCAGCCACAACCGCAAAGCCTCTGCCGGATTCCCCTGCCCTTGCAGCCTCTATGGAAGCATTGAGGGACAAAAGGTTTGTCTGGTCGGCAATGGACTTGATGGTATCTGTAAGGGCATTGATCTTCTGTACTGCCTTTGACTTCTCAATGGCTGCCTCAGACTGAAGCTTGACGGACTGGTAAATATCCTGGGTGTTCTTCTGGGCTTTAACCACATCCTTTGAAAGCTTCTCAACCTTATTCTGGATCTCAACGGCGGATTTCTCAGAATCAGCGGCCACGCTGTTGATATTCTGTACGTTGTCAAAGATATCGACGATGTTGTCGTTAATGCTCTCGGTGGTAGCAGTGGTCTCCTGCATTCCTGCAGCCAGCTCTTCCGATGTGGCGGAGTTGTCGGAGGAGTTCTCATTAACCTGGCTGGTGGTATTCTTAAGGTCGTTAGCGTTGTTATTAAGGCTTTCGCTGGCCTCATCCAGCTGATAGACAATACCCCTTATCACCTTTCTCATGTTTCCTATGGATCTGGTTATCTTACCTGTTTCATCACGGCGTACCACAATACTGTCAGATTCGTCAAAATGGGTGAAATCCAGCGCTGCCGTGCGGTCTATAAGCTTTACAATGATGTCTATGGGCTTAAGGACCATGCTTACAAGAAAATACATGATTATGGATAATACAACCACGCACAGAATAAAAGTTAAGAACGCATTTCTCTTAAATGTATTGATGGGCCGGAGCACATCATCCTTATCGGCGGAAACCACCAGGATCATGTGCCCGCCCTTTTCCGTAATGTAATATGCGGCCAGCTTCTTTGATCCCTTGAATGTATAATCTATAACACCGGGCTCCGGAATGGTTCCTGCAGCCACCTGTCCCTGCAGCCCCTTGACAACTTCATTTTCCACCGGCTGCCCTATCTTTTCGGGTGTAGGGTGATACAGCATATTTCCCAGCTGGTCCACCAGATACATATAACTGGAATCCACACCCTCTATCTTAACACCTTCCAGCATGCTGGCAGCGGTACTGCCGCTTAAGGAGCCGAAGGTGGCAAGATGGGTATTTACCATTTCACCGTAGGAAACAGCCATTTCCTTCATGTTATTCTTTACAAGGCGCTGTTCCTCGGATGAGAAGGAGCTGACGGCCATCTCTATTAAGATTAATGAAACAACCAGCATGGAAACCGAAAGAAGTATCAACACATAGTGCTTAATGGAGGGGAGCCCCTTAAGATTTGATCCTTCCTTCTTACTTCCCTTTTTTCCTGTGTCCGATGCAGCATAACCCCTGGACCGTCTTCTTGAATCTGACATATGTACCTCCTGGTGATAAGAAATTTACCCCTTTTTGTATAAATATGTTAATACCCGTGGCTGAAATAATACAGTCACGGGTATTTTACCAAAAATATAACAGGAATAAAAGTATTTTTTAGTGAACAACAACAAAAATACTTATACCTAATATTATACGACAAAAGTCTTTCCGTTTTGCCTGTCCGTTATTTCACCGCATAATCAAGCCTGACCGTAATGGTTGCGGTCTTGTAACGGGAACCGGTGTCAAAGGCTCCGTCATAGGTATAGGATGAGGTTCCGGAATTCCTTGCGGTAATCTGTATAACCCCCAGCTCCGAGCTCTTTAAGCGGCCAACTTTTGCACCAGAGCCTGCGGCCATTATGTCTATCCTCTCCTTGGCGTTCTGTGTGGCAAGGCCGATAAGCTCCATTTTTACGTCATCAAGGTTTGTCTTATAGTATTCCGGTGACCAGGATTCAAATTCCACTCCGGATTCCAGCAGGGTGGAAATATTCCGGGAAATGTCCTCCACCGCATCTATCTTTTCGGATGTCACGGTAATGGACTGGGTAAGCTTGTATCCCGTGTAATAGGTACCTATAAAATTGCCCTCGTCATTGTATCTGTCGGCAGTGGTCCTGGAAACATCCACGGAGCTGAAAACTATCTCCTTATCCGTAAGTCCCTGCTTTTTAAGATAGTCCCTTACAATGTCCGCATCATTCTTGATCTTTTCATAGGCGATTCTGGAAGTGGTGGCCTCCTGGGAGAAATTGCCCCTCCACACCACCAGGTCAGATTCAAAATCCAGGCTGGCGGAGCCTGTGGCCTTGATATCATTATCCCCTGAAGTCTTGTAGTAGATAAAGCCGTAACACAATAAACCGCTGCTTATTATCACTGCAATGGCGATAAAGAGTGAGGGCAGGAAAAATAAGGTCCCTCCCTTCTTATTGTTGGACGGAGCCGTATTTACGGGCCTTCCCGTATTATCTGCCGTCTGTTCGGTATTAACTGTCTGTTCCATGTTTTCCATATTCTCCTCCCTTCGGAACTTTTGAAAAACAGCCCCTACGCCTTTAGCTGTTATTCCTTATTCTGATATATATCTTTGCAGAACCCTGGCCAGTTCTTCAAAATCTATGGGCTTTGCAATATGCTCATTCATGCCCGCTTTTTTTGATAATACCACATCATCCGCAAAAGCATTGGCGGTCATGGCTATTATGGGCACTTCCCTTGTATAAGCGCGGTCTATCTTCCTTATAGCCTCGGTGGCCTGATAACCGTTCATTCTGGGCATCTGTATGTCCATGAATACTATGGAATAATAATTATCCTCCACAGAGTTCATTTTTTCAACTGCTTCCGCACCGTTCTCCAGCCAGTCCACTTCAAGTCCTGCCATCTGGAATATATGACGGGCGATCTCTGCGTTTATCCTGTGATCCTCCACAAGAAGGGCGCGTTTTCCGCTTAAATCCATTTCCTCCAGCTTCTTTAAGGGCTGTTTTTCCCCGTCATCAGTACCTGTTTTATTCACTATGGAATCAAAGAGCGAGACGAGCTTGGTCCTGAATAATGGTTTTCCAAGAAAAGCGCTGGCACCGGCCTCCCTTGCCTCATGCTCGATATCCGACCAGTCATAGGAGGAATAGATTATTACAGGAGCGTCCTTTCCGATAAGCTCCCGCACCGCCCTTGTGGTATCCACGCCGTTCATGTCCGGCATCTTCCAGTCAATAATTACTGCGGAAAACTCACGTCCCTGCTCCTTACGGTATTCTATCCTGTCTATGGCGGCCTGTCCCGAAAGCACAAATTCACTGTTCATACCAAGGTCGTTTAATATTTCGCAGGCGGATTCACAGCTTATGGGGTCATTGTCCGCCACAAGCACATGCAGACCCTTAAATGCGGAATAATCGGCGATTCTGCCGTTTTGCAGCTTAAGATAAATATTCACGGTGAACTTTGAGCCTTCCCCCAGTCTGCTCTTTACCGCTATATCTCCGCCCATCATACGGACGATATTCCGGGTAATGGCCATACCCAGGCCGCTTCCCTGAATAGCGGAGGTGGTCTTGTCATTTGCCCTGGTGAATGGTTCAAACAGTTGCTTCTGGAACTCCTCGCTCATGCCGTAGCCGTTGTCCTTAAAAACAAATTCATAGTGTCCTATGCCCTTGGCCTTGGTATTCCTTTCTTTTATGCCAAGGGAAATATTGCCGCCGTCAGGTGTGTATTTTATGGCATTGCTTAAAATATTCATGAATACCTGCTGTATACGGCCCTTGTCCCCTATTACCAGCTCATGCTCCACGTTAATGATGTTTACCTTGAAATCGTGGTTGTGCTGCAGCACCTGGGGTCTTGTCATGTTTATCATGTTGTCGATAAGCTCTGAGAGATTGAATTCTTCCTCCCTGAGCTCCACCTTTCCCGACTCGATCTTATTCATATCCAGAACTTCATTTATCAGGGAAAGCAGATGATCCGAGGATTTACTTATCTTCTCAAGACAGTCGGCAACCTTTTCCCTGTCGTCAAGATGGGCCTGGGCAATAGCTGTCATTCCGATGATACCGTTCATGGGAGTCCTGATGTCGTGGCTCATGCTGGATAAAAAGTCGCTCTTTGCCTTATTTGAGGCATTGGCGGATTCCATGGCCTCCCTTAAGGCCTGGTGGATCTTTAATTCCTTTTTCACCTCATCATCCACGTCCTTAAAGCCCACGACTATACCGGTTTTTCCGTAGGGCAGATCAATACATCCAAATTCCATGGTATAGAACTTAGGGTTTCCGTTTACACAGGTTCTGTAGCTGACGGAATATATGGTCTTATCCCGGGTGTTCCCGATGATCTTATCCATGGAGACTTCTTTTGCGAACCGCTCCCTGTCTTCCGGAGATACCACATTTTCCCTGTAATATTCCAGTGCATCGGAGTATTTCACATACTTCATGGCGTTTTCGGCTATATATCTCTGTGCCTCATCAACCCTGAAAAGAGTGAAGGTTTTGGTTTCGATGTCGTTTATAAGCCATACTGAATTATAAACCCGGCTTAAGGACTCTATAACAGCGGCATGAAGAGCCTTGTCAGACTCCATCTGCCTGTATTTTTCGGTAATATCCGAGATAAAGACGTAATAAAGACCCTGATGGTCCTCAGTTTCCACATAGTGTCCGAAGTCGTCTATCCAGCGGATCTCCCCGTCCTTACGCTTTATCCTGTAAACCACATAGTCCAGATCGTTCTTGTTATGTGCGATCTGCTCCACAATTGAGGAGGATATCTTTTCATAATCCCCGGGGTATACCATTCCCTTAAAGGTGAAATCCGTAAGAGCCTTGAAATCACTCAGGTTATCGCATCCGAATATATCAAAAACCTCTTTATTTGCGTAAAGAAGTTCCTCCTTTCCTTCGGCCCTGTATATGAAAAAACCTCCGGGGATATGCTCTCCCACGTGTTCAATGGCATTAAGCGACTGTTCATTTAAGATAAAATCATTTTCAAACATAAATACCTCATGAGTGAAAAAACTTCACCAGGCTCCCCACAAAAAAAACTTAAATCGTAACTATTCAGGACCCCCTACACCGTACCTTCGCAAAAAAATGGGTTCTGAATAGTTACCTTAAATCGTATCTTTACGGATAGAGATAAGGACGCATCTCGGAATTCTCACCCAGCGGATATTCCTCATCCTTCGCCCTGTTCCTGATCTCTTTTAATAAACTGATATTATGCATGGAGATCTCAAAGATATTGCCGAAAATATGCATGCTTTCCACCATGTCTTTTACATCAAAGGATCCCTTGTCGTCATAGATCGCAAGTGCAATGAGAAGCAGTATATGAACAGAGCGGAATACCGAGAAAAGCGGTCCTTCGATGCTGCCGTCCTGGAATGTGTCAAGCAGGTTTCTGTGGGCGATATAGGCTGCTGTCTTTCTTATCCATTTTTTTAATTCCGGTACTTCCTTTATGAAAAAGGGAAGCATGGAATCGGAATCCGGAAGCAGTGACCGTACTCTTTCAAATACCTCTTCCGAACGCTTATTATTCTCAAAATAGATGGCATCCTCCAGAATTTTTGTAATGGAGCCCACGCTCTCATGGACTTCAAAGAGATTCCTGTCAAAGGAACCCTTCTGTATGGCATCCACCAGCCCGTCCCTGAAGGACAGCAGTATGTCGGTTCTCTCCTTTAGCTCCGGTGAGATCTCGGGTTCGTCTGTTTCCTCCGTATTCCTGATGAACTCCAGAGTGTCGCCGCAGTCTTCGTAAAATATCCTTGCCACCTCGCAGCAGGACAGCATAAGGCAGTTCAGCCTGTAATATCCGGCTCTTATATCCCTTTCCCTGGGATAGACGTCGCATATCTTTATCTGTGCCTTTTCCCCGGCCTTCAGCCTTACATCGCAAAGATCGTCTTTTGTAAGAAAGGGACAGCGTCCGTCACTTCCAAGATTTATGAACCAATCCCCTTTATCATCCTGGAAAATATTGCTCCTTAAATATTCTCCCGTTTCACCCGGATAGTTTAAGAAACGGTCTGCTGCCTCCTTATCCATGGGGATCACCCAGGCATTACAGCAGACATCAAAACAGGTGCTGTTCCCGGTACATACATAATCCCCGTAATATGACGGCATTTCCCTAATGATCTTTGACATAATATGACCCTCTCCTTTAGTTCACTGAATTTTTTTCCTTGAATTCCATGTATTCCTTTTCATTTGCAGGGGGATCTATATCTCCGGATTTTATCCTGTCTTCTATGACAAGAGCGGCATCATAGATCTCATCCCTGTAATTATCATGTTCATCGGGGATACCCACAGCACCCTCATTGAGACCGAAGCTTAAGGTCTTTCCTCCGATATCCTCATCCTTTAAGTAGGCCTTGGAAACCCTTTCAACCGCCACATTCACAAGCTTCATGGCGCTGGTCAGCACATTTTCCGGAGCGAGATAGGACTGGTCCCGGTCAACGCCTATAACAAATTCGTCAGCCTTTACAGCTTCCTCGATCACGCCTATACCAACACCGCCGGCAGCGTGATAGACTATGTCGCAGCCTTCCTTATACATGCGCTTTCCTATCTCCCGGCCCTTATCCACGTCTGTATAGCTGTCCGCATACTCAATATCCACTTCCACTTCTTTCCCGTAAACGCCGCATGCATAGTCAACTCCGGCCCTGTATCCGTATTCAAACTGATCGATGATATCGCTTTTCATACCGCCCACAAAACCGATCTTCCCGGTCTTGGTAACGGCGGCGGCGATATATCCCACCAGAAAAGAAGGCTCCTCCGCACGGAAAACAACGCCGGTGACATTTGAGGGAGTATCCTCAAAGGAGCTGTCTATTATCGCAAAATTTACCTCCGGATTGGCAATGGCCTTTTCGTAAAGGGCATCTGCCGAAGCATAGCCGATACCCCAGCACAGGGTACAGTTATCATCCACGATCTTCTGAAGGTTGGCAGCGTGTTCCGTATCCACCAGGGTTTCCACATAGGTGGTCTTCACTCCGGTTTTCCGGCTTAGCTCCTGTAATCCCTCCCATGCGCTCTGGTTAAAGGACTGATCATCGATACCACCCACATCAGTAACCATGCCTATCTTTTTATTTTCTATTCCGGTATATGCATCCTCTCCGGAGCCGCCTTCGCTGTCGTCGTCAAGCTGATCCTCTTCCCTCCAGACCCCCACGACCTCAATATCCTCCGAATTATCTGAAAAAGCGCAGCCGGACAATGCCCCGGCAAGGAAAGCACAGGACAGCAGCAGAACTATGAACTTTGATCCGCCATTAAGCCTCACTTATTTCCGCCTCATCGTTACCCTGATCACCATTTGCCGGATCATCGTTTCCAGACCCGTCATTCTGTGATCCGTTTCCTCCGTTATACTTTAAGACAAGCATCGTAATATCATCAAACTGGGGCGCCTCGCCTACAAAAGCATCTATATCCTCCCTTACAAGCCTTAAGAGGGATGCAACATCCTCGTTTGCATGGGCATTTAAGGAATCCACCATCTTATCCTCACCGAAGAGCTCATTGGAGCTGTTGGTGGCCTCAGTGACACCATCGGTGTAGAGGTAGATCATCTCTCCCTTATTCAACACCGTTTCATACTGCCGGAAATGGAGACCCTCCATAGTGGCTACCGGCGGTCCGTGCTTCTCCTTTTCAAGGGCAAAGCCCTTTTCATTACGGAAATAAGCGGGATATTCATGCCCGGCACTGGAGAACACTATATGACCGGTTGAAATGGTAAGAATACCAAGCCATACGGTAACAAAGAGCTCCGCATCATTTCCTTCACAGAGCTGGTCATTGACATCAGCGAGGATCTCTGCGGGAAGGGCATTATTCATAAGAGCCCTGTTCTTTATAAGGGTCTTGGCTATAACCATAAACAGGGCTGCCGGCACTCCCTTTCCGGAAACATCCGCCATTATGAAGGCCAGATGGTCATCATCGATTAAGAAATAGTCATAGAAGTCGCCTCCCACCTCTTTTGCGGGATTCATGGTGGCAAAAAGCTCAAATTCCTGCCTGTCAGGGAATGGCGGGAAGATACGGGGCAGCATATCCGCCTGTATCTGGGTTGCCACATTGAGCTCCGCGCCGATACGCTCCTTTTCGGCAGTGACTATGGTAAGATCCCTTATGTAGTTTTCTATTCTCACGGTCATATCCCGGAACGAATAGGCAAGGGAAGTGATCTCATCCTGGTTTTTGTCAAATACCGAGATATCTTCGATAAGCTCTCCATGTTCGTATGAATTTACAACACCGTTCAGCATTGTAATGGGCTTTATCACCAGTCTGCGGAGTATGTAAACCATAAGAAGCACAACCACCAGGATACACAAGCCTTCAAGTACGGCGATCAATGCCATATGGAGATGGATCTTGGGGTCGATCTCCTCTAAGATATAGTCGGCATCCACCATGGCCACCATATCCCCGTTTGAATCAAAGATTGGTGCCCAGGCGGAAAGAGGACGGCCAAAACCCACATCCTCACTTAAGATAAGCTCTGTAGAGGGCTTTTTCGCCTTTATATCCGGAACAAAGTGTTCGTAATCCGATTCTGTGTACTCATATATATCCCCGGGATGGTTGATATAATCGGGATCATCATCCGGTCTTTGCGAATCGATTAAATACATGAAGCTCTTTTCTCCGGGAACCTGTACGTAGAGGTACTGTATTCCCCTGAAATGGGACTTTATTCTGTCCAAAAGCCTCTTTGTGGCATAATATTCACCGTCCATTTCCAGAGTTTTGCTGAATTCCCGGGCCCAGTCCCCGTCTATTTCATCCGCCAGCATCTGTACCAGATCCTGTGCTTTTTCATTATAGAGGGAATAATAAGTATTCCTTAAGGTTCTGCCGCTTATTATGATTATTATGACAGCCATGATAGTCATAAGGATCACAAGAATAGCTATTATTTTTTTGTTAAGTCCCACATTTTTCATAGTGTTTTACCTCAATAATCTAATTCTGAGAGCCACGCCATTAAAGTTTACTTCCCCTCGCCGGAATACCCCGGCTTTTCTACGCCTTAAACATTAAGTGTACCTCGGCTTTTCTGAACAGTTACGCCGATCATGTTATATCAATAAGAAGAATATTTGCCCCGCATTTACAGTGTTCTCCGCATATCGGGCAGATTATGCCGTATTTATTGGAATCACTGTAGAACATCGGAACCTCTTCCTTAAATATCACCTTTCCCATGTTTTCGTATATATCCAGCGAAGGGGCTCTGCCGTCGGGATAGATCCAGCTCTCTGCCAGAACGAGCTCATTGCCGTTTTTCCTTAAAAGCTCCTTATTTCTTTCGGAAAGCGATCTGGCTATCCCCTGTCCCCGCATTTCAGGAAGCACAAGCAGGGAATCCACCGTCACTGTTTCCCTGTTTTCAACGGCTTTCATCACTCTTTCCATTATATCAGGATGGGGGTAGGTAAAGACAATATCCCTCTGAAAAGTGAATATCCCCTTTATCACATTGTCCTCCACAGCCTTTGAACCGAAATACAGTCCCCTTTCACAGGCTTTGCGCATGGAAGATAAGAGCTTCTCACCGTCGTTCAGATGTTTTCTGTATAATTCAAGCAGTTCATCAATATCACTGTTTTCAAAATCCATATATTCCATCAGTGGAAGAACTTCCTTTCTCTTCCCATGAATAATGCATATAATGCGGTAAACAGGATCATTATGATCCCGAATAACCCGATCCCCTTTCTGTCACCAAGAAGCAGCAGCGCGCCGTAGATCATGGGTCCCACCGTCTGTCCCAGGTTTTCAAAAACCGAATACACTCCCATGGCCTTGCCGTCCCCATACATCAGGCTGTCAGGCAGCTGCTCGAAATAGGTGTACTGGCAGGTATAGGCAAAGGAAATGATCACCGAAAGCAGTACCAGTCCCAGTATCGCTGTGACAAGAGATGGGCGGGAGGCAAATATCAGCAGGTTTATTCCCATTGTAACAGAAGCAATGATCACGCTCCAGAAGGTTCCAAATCTTTTTATTATAGCCGAGGAAATGTATGAACCAACGTAAATCACCATAAGTCCGCAAAGCAGGAAAACCTGTCCTACCCTTACTTCGTCCATACCCTTGTCCATAACATAGAGGGGGAAGAAATACTCCCTGTAGGAAATGGATGTCATGAAGGGCACAAGAATAAATACGAAGTAGCCCATAACTCTGGGATTGAAGAAAAACTTGGCAAAGCTGATCTTATCATCATTTTCAGCTTCATCCTTTTTATCGGGAACTACATTGTCGGAGTATCTTATAAGGAAGACCACCGGCAGCATGAATACCCCTGCTATGAAATATGAAAGACGGCTTCCTCCCAAAGGATATATAAGAGCCGAAAGTCCGGCACCTATGGTAAATCCGGACATGGATCCCGCCATGATACCCGCAAAGGCGTCCGCTGTGGCTTCCATGGTCTCGCCCTTGGCAGCGATAACGTTGCTGGTTACAAGCAGTGTTCCCACGCCTGCGCCGATAAGCATATTTCCAAAGAGGATTCCAAGATATGTACCGCTAAATACGGTACAGACCACAAAGCCAAGGAGATCTGCCGTAAGACCGGCGTAAAGGATCTTTTTACTTCCGATTCTTTCCGTAAGCCTTCCTGCCAGGGGCGAACAGATCGCCATCATCAGAAACTGCGCCGTAAGAGGCAGTCCGGTGGCCATTTCCCTGGGGATCATAAGCTCATTATTATATACCCTGGATGCCAGCATGGTGATAAAAGGATCCTGCATGGCCGCCGAAAGGTAGGCAAGCGTCATCACCGTTCTCAATGGGATGGAGGTGGTGGCATCCTTTCTCTTCTCGGTGCCGTGGATCTTCTTCTCATAGAATGTTATCAGGAAGAGAACCTCTATTATCAGCATCATCACCACTGCTGAAGAACAGAATACGTTTATTATGGTATCCCTGGTCTTTACGGAGCGCTCCTGCTCCCTGAAATTTAAATCGGTGCCGATCTCAATGGCGGCAATGATCTTTCCATGGCTGTTTTTCACGGGCTGCAGGATATTTATCCAGGTTCCCTCGGAATCCCTGTTCTTCAATGCGTATGATGTACCGTTATAATAGCAGTCCCTGATATAGTTGTCGTTTATCTTTCCGCAGGGCTCACCGCACATGACATCGTCGGAATAATCAAGGATATACCTGACTGCGCCGTCTTTAATGGTGTAAAAGGTGTAATAATACTTCTTTCCCAGCCTCTCTGCTTCCATAAAGGGAATGTCCAGTGTGCTCCTGAACTTCATATATGCCGATCCCATATAATCGTATTCCCACTTGATCTTTGAAAGGGTGTTCTGATCCAGATAGTCCAGAATAACATCACTGAAAAGCTTCATTTCCTCTATATCCCTTTTGTCCTCCTTTATCCTCTCATCGGACAGAAGGGATGATGCTATAAAACCGGAAACAGTGATCACGGCCAGCACCACTGCAGCCATACGCAGGGCTGATTCGTTTTTCACCAGCTTTATTATGATTCCCGGAAAAATCCTCATAAAATAGAGCAGGATAATAAAACACAAAAACAGAAGGACCCGTACTATCACTGTCTTGTAGAAGCCCGTGAATTCAGCCTCTTCCTGATAGTTACACTTAACAGATCCGTCACTGGTATCTATCTTATAAAAGCTTATAAGATCGGAACAGAGCAGCCTTTCTCCGCTGCTGTCGGCGTTCACGCTGTTTATCTTCAAGCCGTCGGATGAATAGAGTACATCATAGGTTTCCGTAGATACATCCGAAAACGCACAGACGCCTCCGATATAGAGCTCAGAAAAGAATATCCTTCCGTTCCTTGCACTGATACTCCGGGGCATGATATGGGTGTTGTCGTTTTTCAGGGTAAACCAGGAGGAAAAAGCACTTTTCTGTATCCTTACCGCACCCCTTTTTGTGGCTATGGCTATAAGCCCGGTGGACAGGTCGATGCTGGCATCATTTAATATGTCGCCGGAATATATCCTCTTTATAAGCTTCGGCTCCTCTCCCGGAGTGAAATCATAGAGCCCGAGGCCGAATTCCTCCTCCCTTAAAAAGTGGAGCATGCCGTCCCCATACTGCATGTCATAAATGACGTTCCTCCCGGAATTATACAGCACGGAATACTTGCCTCCGGAATAGGAAATTATACGGTATTTTAAGGAAGCATCCTTCTCATCATTTCCGCTGTAGGATTCGTCTAAGATATAAAGGAGGCCGTTATTTCCCTCCGCCACTTCCTCCGCATAGAAGAAACGGTTAATATTCCCACCGTTTAATATATCGGAAACAGTATCATTTTCCTCTAAAACGGCGATCACTTCCCGTCCCTTATCTATCACGTATGTCCTGCCGGATCCGCCGTAGAAAGCCCCGTATACTGACGTAAACTGATATGAGCGCTTATCAAAAAGCCTGTCCCTGTGCAAAACCACAGTCAGGGCAAGCAATATCATAACTATAAATAATGCAATGTCTATAAATTTTCTTACTCTGCTATTCAAACGTAGAAAATCCTTTATTTTTCATTGGTATCCCGGCGTCTGCTCTGCATCAGATCCAATGAATCTATTATATCATTAAACTCCCGGATCACCGTATGTTCGGAAAATTTCACATCAGGATCGCCTTCAGACATGGCCCGCAGGTTTTTACTGGTGACATCCAGTGACTTTGCTATCCTGGAGCCTACAGCACACATTATCACAAGAAGAACAATGAACATGATAATGCAGACTATGATAACTATGGTAATCATGGGGGTAAGAGCATTTGTATAATAACTGTAAGGCTTACCCGCAAAGGACATTCCCCAGAGTGAGCCGGTTTCATCATAAATAGGCTCATAGAATACAAAATACCTTGTACCACCTATCACTATGTCGTCAGCCGAGTAATTGTTCCCGGCCCTGACAGCGTCCACAACCTTCGGATCAGCCTTGCTGCCCTCGAAATAGGTGCCGTCCTCCTTCTTAATTGATGTTAAAAATCTGGTATCATCCTGGAACAGCGTGAGCTCTATTTCCTGTTTCTTCAGGGATTCCATATAATCATGATCCGCATATTCATCATAATCCACGAAACCGTTAGCCTTAACATCATATACAAAGTACTCGTTCACCTGTGTTGAAGCCACATGGAGCTGATCGTAAATATATCCCTTAAGCTCGTTACTGATGGAATGGACTGCCACGATGGCAATGACAAGAATGGAAATAAATGACGGAATTGCGGCCGACAGTAAAAAAAACAGATTAAATTTCATTCCACCAGCTTTTTTCATGACATCACTTCCCCGGATATGAAACAACGCTGCTTATATCATAGTTCTTAAGCCTGTCACGTCCCTTAAGACCCTGAAGTTCAAGCAGAAAGCTGATATGTACCACTATTCCCCCAAGGGCTTCAACCATCTTGATAATGGCCTCTATGGTTCCTCCGGTGGCGATAAGGTCATCCACCAGCACCACCCTCTGTCCGGGCTTTATGGAATCCTTGTGCATTTCTATTGTCGCAGTGCCGTACTCCAGTTCATAACTCTGTTCTATGGTCTCGCAGGGAAGCTTGCCCTTTTTTCTCACCATGACAAAGCCCTTATGCATATTGTAGGCAAGGGGCATTCCAAAAACAAATCCCCTGGATTCCGCACCAACGATGAGATCAAAATCTATCCCGTCAAGCTGCTCCTGCATCCTGTCAATGGCAAGCTTCAGGCCGTCAGGATCCTGTACAACCGTGGTGATATCCCTGAACATTATTCCGGGTTCAGGATAATCGGGAATGGTCCTGATATAATCTTCAATAGTCTTCATAGTCATTCTTTTCGGGCAAGCCCCTTCTCCTTATCAAAATATTGCATCTAATTTTAATACCTTTCGCCTGTTTAATCAACATATACCCGTGACAAAGATCCTTATTCCTATAAAGATAAGTATCATTCCGCCCAGGATTCCTGCCCCGTGGGAAATACGGCTCCCTATCCGCTTTCCGAAAACTATTCCGGTGACGCAGATAATAAATGTAACTATCGCAATGATAAAGGAGACCGACAGGGCTTCTAGCGGATTATAGTCTGAAATGGTAAAGCCCACAGAAAGCGCGTCTATTGAAGTTGCAATTCCCTGTAATATCAAGGAAACCGGGGTCAGAACGATCTCATCCTCTTCATCCTTATCTCCTGCCTTAAGCTTCCGGACACTTTCAAGGATCATTTTTATACCTATATAAAGGAGAAGGCACAGGGCTGTTACGGGTATAAATCTCTGAAATCCTTTAAATACCTCCAGAAGGAAATTGACAAGCACCCAGCCTGAAAGCGGCATCAGAAATTGAAAGAATGCGAAGGTGATGGGAATAATAAGCGTTTTTTTACGGGACATTTTGGATTCATTAAGCCCGTTAACAATGGATACCGAAAAAGCATCCATGGCCAGCGCTACTCCAAGAAGTATTCCGTTAAAAACAAAATAAGCATGTTCAGTCATATTAAGACATTATACCACTATGGTCGTGAGGTTAAAACAAACGAAAAAAGACAGAATAAACCTGAATAAATTTTAAGAGAAAAGTCATGCAGCTTCTGTCCGCATGGCAGATAAAAACATAAAAACAGCGTTTTTTAGATGAGATGATCAATAATTATAAAAGAAAAAATGATTCTGCAGAATCCTAAAAATTAAAAATTTAAAACAGAGCTGTTCAGAACAGTCTGTATAACCCGGCAAAAATCAGAATAAGCAGAGAAATGCCAGCAGTAATACCAAAACCAGTGTAATTATCATCATAACGTCCTCCTCGACTAAATCTTTGTTCAAAAGCTTCATCCGCCTTATTAATGTGACGGTTTTTCTTTGATCTGGTATATAGTACCGGTCAGGACGGAAATGGTTTTTTAAGATTTTGTTAAAATATATAAAAAAGATCTTAAATTCGTGGCAATTCGGTTTATTGATATGCTATAATCACCGTGTTACAGGCCAAAATGTATTGTATCCCTTGATTACGGATCTTAAAAAAAACAGCACCGGATATGATATTTCCGGGCAGGGAAAGGGCATTGCATCCCCAATGGTTTACATAAAAATATTATGTCAACCAGTAAAGAGCAAAAGCCTGACCTTTTATAAAAAAGTAACTTTTAAGATCTGAAGCGGAGGGAATAATAACAGGAGGAAACATTATGAATAACACATCTTTTAAGGTAGTGCGGCTTGCTACCATGGCTCTTCTTACAGCCGCAATCTTTGTACTGCAGTTCATCACCGTTCCCCTTGGAGCTATCACAGTCTCTTTAAGCATGGTTCCGGTTGCCATAGCAGCCATTTCCATGGGACCCCTTTACGGTCTCTTATGCGGTGCCATCTGGGGACTTGCCAGCATCATAAAAGCTCTTATGGGTTCAAGCGGGTTAACCAGCACACTCTTTTCCATAAGTCCGGCGCTTACCATTATCCTCTGCTTTATCCCCAGGATGCTGGACGGATTTCTTCTGGGATATATCTACAATTTCTTTAAGAAATTCACTAATGTGCTGGTTTCTGGTACCATAACGGGCTTCTTCTCCGCCCTGTTAAATACCATATTCTTCATGTCCACAATAGTGCTGCTCTTCGGAAATACGGAATATGTGCAGAACATGATGGCAGGAAGAAACGTGATCATCTTCATCTGCTCCATCATCGCCGGAAATGCGATATTTGAGATGCTTGTGGCAAGCGTTGTCACCGGTCCCATAGCCCAGGCATTAAAAAGCGCCAGACTGCTCCCTGCCACTGAACAGTGACTTTAAGAAATTATTCAGAGCCCTCATATCCCAGTGGGTTCTGATTATTATACTCACTAACGAAATTCTTTTCCATTTCGTTAGTGAGCCCGCGCCGGGCACATGCCGCTTTAGCGGCTAATTACCCTGTGTGCCCGGTCGCATCCGCCGGAGGCTTATACTCAATAACGGAATTTAATTCCGTTATTGAGTATAACAATCTGATCTGATATACTTTTTCAGGAACTCATTCCTCTTTTTCATGGATTCTTTAAGGATAGAACTGCGGTAGGCCATGTCGTAGGCATGGACAGTGCCCTTTGTTTCATTTAAAAATGCTTCGCTGCCTTCTTCAATAAGCCGTTTATAATACAGGATACCGTCGTCATGAAGACAGTCAAATTCCGCGGTTTCCACATAGGTGGGAGGCATTCCTTTAAGGGAAGGGGCTTCGGCAGGTGAATAGTATTCCCTGTTGACAGTCCTTTCCTTTGCGGCGCAGATCCTGTAATACTCCTTTACAGCCATGCTGTTGATTATCGGAACATCAGTGAAACGCTGCATGGAATCACTTGTCAGCCTTGCATCAAGGCTGGGATAAAGGAGCACCTGGGCTTTTGGCAGCTGAAATCCCTTATCCCGGAGCATAAGGCATAGGGATGCACAGATGGTGCCGCCGGCGCTGTCTCCCATCACCGCTGTCCTTGAAAAGTCTATACCCTGCTCTTCCCCATGGGACATCAGATATTCATAGAATATGAGCGCTTCCATGTACTGTCCGGGAGACAGGAACTTCGGGGCCAGATCATAGTCCGGCATGAAAACCCTGCAGCATACCTCATCCGAGACATTTTGAGCCATTCTGTCATGATAGGGAAGTGCCGGGAACACTAAAGCCCCGCCGTGATACAGTATCACGGCAGGGAGCAGTTCGTCCTCATGTCCGGAGGGAGAATAA
>CAMJPM010000039.1 GCA_946407725.1 uncultured Lachnospiraceae bacterium | reverse complement strand
TTTAATCAAAAATCATTTTTTGCGAAGGTGCGGTGTGGGGGTTCTGAATAGTTACCTGATATTGTAAATTATCAGATGAAACGGGGAGATGAGGTTTTCCCTAAAGAAGGACATTTCACAGAACATGAAGGAATACAGGATAGAGAGCCCCGATGAGGGGCAGACAGTGCTTAAATATTTAGAAAAGATGCTGCCCGGTGCAAAGGGCGGTGTGATATTCAAAGCACTGAGAAAAAAGAATATTGTCTTAAACGGTGGAAAGACTTCGGGAAAGGAAGTATTAAAAAGCGGCGACTGTATCAGGGTTTTCTTTTCGGACGAGGTGATAGCCGGCTTTATGCCAAAATACGGGAGCGGAGCCCCTGTACATCCGAAGGTAAAAAAGGAAGACTTAAAGAGGTTTAAGAAAGATATAATCTTTGAGGATGATAATATCCTTCTTATAAATAAGGAAGCGGATCTTCTCACCCACTCCGACGCTTCACCGGAGCTGTCCCTTAATGACATGCTTTTAACTTATCTTGAGGAAGAGACGAAGCACTATGCTGTAAAGCCCTCGGTATGCAACCGCCTTGACCGGAACACCTCGGGGATAGTTCTCTGCGGAAAGACACAGAAGGGGTTAAAATGTTTAAGCGAAATTATTAAGGACAGGAGCCTTAAAAAGTATTACTACGCTGCGGTTTACGGCACTGTGGAAAAGAAGCTTGAGCTTAAGGGCTTCCTTCATAAGGACAGGGACACAAATACGGCTGTGATTACCGAAAAAAAAGAATTTGAGGATTCCGATGAGGTTCTGACCATTGCAGAGAAGGCCGGCAGGATAATGGTTAAGAATATTGAGATCACTCTCCTTAAAATTCTTCTGGTCACGGGAAAGCCCCACCAGATAAGGGCTCATCTTAAATATGCGGGTTATCCGGTAATGGGGGATCCGAAGTATTTTTCGGAGGGGTCCCGGGAAGCCTCAGAAACACTGGGTATTAAGAGACAGATGCTCCATGCCTTCAGGGTGGAATTCCCGAAGATGAAAAATGATCTTTCGTATCTGTCGGGGAAGAGCTTTGAAGCTCCTCTTAAGGATGATATGAATTCACTCTTAAAATACAGGGTATAAGAGCATAATGACTGCGTGGAAGACAAGGGGCTTAAGGGGTTCCGAACTGGAAGAGCTTATAAACCGTACAAATGAAGAGTACAGGGAAAAGAAGCTGGCGCTTATACAGAAGATCCCGACTCCCATCACACCTGTGGAGTTTGATAAGGATTCAAGGACCATAAAGCTGGCATATTTTGAACAGAAGAGCACTGTGGACTATATTGGTGCGGTACAGGGTATCCCGGTATGCTTTGATGCCAAGGAATGTGCGGTTGACACATTTACACTCAGGAATATCCATGAGCACCAGGTGGCCTTTATGAAGGAATTTGAGGAGCAGGGAGGGATTTCCTTCTTTCTTATCCACTATACTGAAAAGAATACCTTTTATTATCTGACCTTCAGGCGGCTTCATGAATTCTGGAAACGCTGGGAAAGCGGGGGAAGGCGGTCATTCCGTTATGAGGAAACGGATGACAGATATTTCATCACTCCCACAGCAGGGATGTTTCTTCCCTTCCTTGATGCGGTTCAGACAGACCTTGATGAAAGGAGCGATAGTTAAAATATATGATCAACACTCTTTTACATACCCCGGAGGGGGTAAGGGACATATACGGAAGGGAGCTTACGAGAAAGAAGATCC
Source organism: uncultured Lachnospiraceae bacterium (assembly GCA_946407725.1). GTDB lineage: Bacteria > Bacillota > Clostridia > Lachnospirales > Lachnospiraceae > NK4A144. The sequence continues at coordinate 23,669 of CAMJPM010000039.1, read as the reverse complement.
TTGAGAAGAAGCTTTCGGAGCTTATCAGATCTTTTGGTTATGATGAGATAGAAACCCCTTCATTTGAATATTTTGATATCTTTGCAGGGGAGGTGGGAACCACTCCCTCAAGAGAGATATATAAGTTCTTTGACAGTGCCAACAACACCCTTGCCCTCCGTCCCGACTTTACTCCGGGTGCTGCCAGGGCAGCAGTGAAATACTTCCTCGAGGATAATCTGCCGGTGAGGCTTTCGTACCTGGGTCATACCTTTTCAAACCAGTCGGGGCTTCAGGGAAAGCTGAACGAGGTGACAGAACTGGGTGTTGAGTATATGGGAGAGCCCTCGGTGGATGCGGATGCGGAGATGGTCAATCTTTCGGTACAGCTCCTCAAAGCCGCGGGACTGACGGATTTCCAGATATGTCTCGGAAACGCTGAATATTTCAGGGGGCTTTGCGAATATGCGAGCCTTCCGGAAACGAAGGTCAGGGAGCTTTCCGAAAATATCAGGAATAAGAACTATTTCGGCACCATGGATGTGCTTTCGGATGTGGAGGTCTCCGATGATATAAAGGAAACCCTGTATTCGTTTTCGGATTTTTACGGAACCAGGGAAGTTCTGGATGAAGCAGAAGAGAAGGTTAAGGGCATACAACGTTCTTCGGAAGCGCTGCAGAGGTTAAAGGCTCTCTATGATAAACTCTGTGTTTACGGGGTTCAGGATTACCTGACCTTTGACCTTGGAATGTTATCAAAGCTTAACTACTATACGGGCATTATTTTCAGAGCCTATACATTCGGTACGGGAGATGCGGTGATAAGGGGCGGAAGATATGATAACCTCTTAAGTTATTTCGGGAAGGATGCCGCAGCCACGGGCTTTACCGTGGTGATCGACAAGCTAATGAACGTACTTGACAGGCAGAATATCTCCGGAGATGAGAAAAAAGCTTCAGCCCTTGTGGTATATACGGAGGGAAGCTTTGAGGAAGCCCTTAAAAAGGCGTCCGCTCTAAGAAAAGAGGGGACGGATACGGCAATGACAAGGGTCAGGAACCGGGATCAGGCTGAAACGGTAATGAAAAAGGCAACTGAACGTGGAATTGATAACACATATTACATAGAAGGCTGATAAAAAAGAATGAAAGAAATGAGATACCTTACTTTTGCCCTCACAAAGGGCAGACTTGCGGATAAGACCTTAGAAAGGTTAAATAAGATCGGTATCACCTGTAGCGAAATGGAGGACAAAACCTCCAGAAAGCTTATTTTTGTCAATGAGGAAGAAAAGCTTAAGTTTTTCCTGGCAAAGGGGCCGGATGTGCCCACATACGTGGAGCACGGGGCAGCGGATATAGGTGTCACCGGTAAAGACATTATAATGGAAGAAAACCGGAGCATATATGAAGTGCTGGATCTCGGATTCGGGAAATGCCGCATGTGTATATGCGGTTTTAAAGAAGCGGCGGAGCTTCTGACCCACCACGAGATGATCAGGGTGGCCACTAAATATCCCCGTATAGCCAGGGATTATTTTCACAATAAAAAATTCCAGACAGTTGATATAATAAAGCTGAACGGTTCTATTGAGCTGGCTCCCATAGTGGGACTGTCAGACGTGATCTGCGATATCGTGGAAACCGGCACCACCTTAAGGGAAAACGGTCTTTCGGTGCTGGAGGAGGTCTGCCCCATATCCGCCAGGATGGTGGTAAACCAGGTGTCAATGAGGATGGAAGCCGAAAGGATCAGAAAGATAATCAATGCTTTAAGAAAGTAACGGGGAACACAGATATGAGAATAGTAGATCTTACAAAAGAAACAAAGGCCGATCTTCTGGGAAAGCTCTTAAAAAGGAAGCCAGACAGTTTTCCCGAGCAGGAAAAACAGGTGGACGACATTATCGAAAATGTCAGGAAAAACGGGGATAAAGCCATATTTGAATATGCGGAAAGGTTCGATCACTGTAAGTTAAATAAAGAAAACTTCCGGGTATCGGATGAAGAGGTGGCCGAAGCCGTAAGCCGTGTGGGAGAGGATCTGATGGGGGTCATGGGACGTTCCATAAACAATATCCGCTCCTATCATGAATGCCAGAAGAGGCAGAGCTTCTTTAATACAAAGGAAAACGGGGTGATACTGGGACAGAGGATAAGTCCCATAGAGAGAGCGGGGGTGTATGTTCCCGGAGGAAAAGCCGTGTATCCCAGCTCCGTTCTTATGAATGTGGTTCCCGCACTTGTGGCCGGTGTAAAAGAGATCATAATGACCACTCCCGCAGACAGCGAGGGCAGGGTGAATCCCCAGGTTCTTGCGGCCTGCAAGCTCCTTGGAATACGGGATATTTACAAGACCGGAGGCGCACAGGCCATCGCGGCTATGGCTTACGGCACAGAGTCAATTAAAAAAGTGGATAAGATCGTGGGACCCGGCAACATATATGTGGCTCTTGCAAAGCGGGCAGTGTACGGTCACGTGAGCATTGATTCCATTGCAGGACCTTCGGAAATACTGGTTCTTGCAGACGACAGCGCCAATCCGAAATTCGTGGCGGCTGATCTCCTGTCCCAGGCTGAGCATGACGAAATGGCCTCCTCAATCCTGGTGACCACCAGCAGACAGCTGGCGGAACAGGTTTCCGACGAGATCGACAAATTCCTGCCCACCCTTTCAAGGCGGGAGATAATTGAAAAATCCCTGGAAAACTACGGATATGCACTGGTGGCAAGGAATATCACGGATGCGCTGGATGCGGTTAATGACATTGCTTCCGAACATTTAGAGATAGTGACCAGGGATCCCTGGAAGACCATGACCATGGTGAAAAACGCAGGCGCCATCTTTATCGGCCCCTATTCCTCGGAACCGCTTGGAGACTACTTCGCGGGACCAAACCACGTGCTGCCCACCAACGGTACAGCCAAGTTCTTTTCACCGCTGTCAGTGGATGATTTTATCAAAAAGTCCTCCATCATTTCATACTCGGAGCCCGCTCTCCGCAGCATACATGAGGATATAGAGGCTTTCGCCAGGGCGGAAAAGCTCACAGCCCACGCCAATTCCATAGCGGTGAGGTTCAGGTGAAAAATACTGTCCCGGGTTTGTATTTCAGAATCAATTCGGAAAAAAACGGAGGTCCGGTTCGCAAAAACCGGTTGACGTAATGCGCCCTTTGAATTAGAATAAGAATGTTGTAAAAAATTTAACAGGAGGTAAGCTGTACAGATGGCAGCAACTATTATCGCAGTTGTTGTGACTCTTGTTATAGCGGTACCTGTATCAGCGATCATAGCCACAAATCTCCATGAGAGAAAGATCGAAAAGCTCATAGGGGATGCGGATAAAAAGGCTAAGGAGATCACCGAAAAGGCCGAAAAGGCTGCTGAAGACCTGAAACGCGAGAAGCTTCTTGAAATAAAGGAAGAATCCATCAATCAGAAGAACGAGATTGAGAGAGAAGCCAGAGACAGACGCGCCGAGGCACAGAGATTAGAGCGCCGTGCCCAGCAGAAGGAAGAAGCTGCTGACAAAAAGGCAGAACAGGTTGAGAGACGGGAACAGAGCTGTGCAGACCGTGAAGCAGAGCTTGCCAGGCAGAAGGAAAAAATTGCCAGGCTGAATGAAGATCGTGTACGGGAACTTGAAAGGATTTCAGGTTTAACCTCTGAACAGGCTAAGGAATATCTTTTAAAGATAGTAGAAGACGATGTAAAGCACGAGTCCGCACTGATGATCAAGGAATATGAATCACGTGCTAAAGAAGAAGCGGACAAAAAAGCCAGGGAATATGTGGTAAATGCGATCCAACGCTGTGCAGCGGATCATGTTTCGGAAACCACCATATCCGTGGTACAGCTTCCCGGAGATGAAATGAAGGGAAGGATAATAGGGCGTGAGGGAAGGAATATCAGGACCCTTGAAACCCTTACAGGAGTTGATCTTATTATTGATGACACTCCGGAGGCGGTAGTTCTTTCCGGATTTGATCCCGTGAGACGCGAGGTGGCACGTATTGCCCTTGAAAAGCTCATAGTGGACGGACGTATCCATCCTGCGAAGATCGAGGAAATGGTTGAAAAGGCCCGCAAGGAAGTGGATCAGATGATCAGGGAAGAGGGCGAAGCCGCCTGTCTCGAATGCGGAGTACCGAATGTCCATCCCGAGCTCGTTAAGCTTCTGGGAAGGATGAAGCTCCGTACCAGCTACGGTCAGAATGTGCTGAAGCACTCCATAGAGGTGTCCATCCTTTCAGGGCTTCTGGCATCAGAGATCGGATTGGATGTACGTCTTGCCAAAAGGGCAGGTCTATTGCACGACATCGGCAAGGCTGTGGATCATGAGCTGGAAGGCAGCCATATACAGCTGGGTGCTGATCTTTGCCGCAAGTACAAGGAATCGGCTATTGTCATCAATGCAGTAGAAGCACATCACGGTGATGTGGAGCCCACATCGCTTATTGCTTGCATAGTACAGGCAGCGGATACTATCTCCGCAGCCCGTCCGGGCGCCAGAAGAGAAACTCTGGATGCCTATACAAATCGTCTAAAACAGCTTGAAGATATCACAAACTCCTTTAAGGGAGTGGAAAAATCCTTTGCCATTCAGGCAGGCAGAGAGGTCCGGGTCATGGTTGTACCCGAACAGGTTACAGATGCCGACATGATTATCATGGCTCGCGATATTGCCAGAAGGATCGAGGATGAAATGGAATATCCCGGTCAGATAAAGGTAAATATTGTGCGTGAGAGCAGAGTCACAGATTTCGCAAAGTAATGAAAATAACACTAAGGGGCTGTCGCTTTAGATGATTAATTCATCCGGGCGACGGCCCTTTTTTCGACATATTACTCCGGAGGAGCATAAAAATGGGAAGACTTTTTGCAGACTTTGAATTTTATGATGTACAGGCCACAAGGAAAGAGATACAGGAGCTGAAGGACGAAGTCAGCGGCCTGAAGGATGAGAACAACGGCCTGAAGGATGAAAACAGCGGCCTGAAGGATGAGAACAGCGGCCTGAAGGATGAGAACAACGGTCTGAAGGATGAGAACAGCGTCCTGAAGGATGAGATATCCAGATATAAAAAACTGCTGGAGGAGAATGGAATAGTCCTTAAGTAGAGGACCAGAAAGCGAAAAAAGAACCGCCGTAAGGAGGTCTTTTTTTTTCGGTCTTTGACATGTTTGCTTTCCGATGACGGATTAGATCCGTTTTTCGACGTATTACGCCGGAAGTCTTGACACCCTGATTTTCATAAAGGAAAATAAAAATAAATCTGTATATTCAGGCGTCGGAGGGCTTTTGCCTGCCCCGATGTCAGAGCTTTGAAACCATATCAAGAACAATTATTTTTGGGAGGTATTTCTATGAGGCGTAATATCCAGAGAAACACCATCAGCATGTTATTATCGCTGATTATGATCCTGTCATCGCTGCCTTTTAATTATGTTCCGGCGGCGGCAGGGGAGCTGATCGAAAAAGGCCTGGAGGAAAGCGGGCCGGCGGAGGACACCGAAGGCTCGGTAGAATCTGCGGATACCGCCGGGCAGGAAGGTGCGGATGACCCGGAAGAAGTGCCTGTCCTTGATGAGACTGACTCAGAGGAACCGGTGATTCTGAAAGGTTACGATCCCGCCGATAAAGAGGAAGCAGATAAGCATATCCCCAAAAACTTTGCAGTCACGCTTTCCAGTGGTGGAATCATAGATGGAGGTGATGGCAGAAAATGGCTTTTAGGAACTGCCACCTGGGACGATGATGAGGCGATAAATACGACCGAGGTTTTCGCATCCTGTTATGATTCCGCAGGCAATGAACATGAGATCCATTACAATTGCAGGAAGCCGTTCACTCTTGAAAGAGATATGTGGACTACTAAGGGCGGAACGAATTCTGTTGAGGTAGGATGGGTTGTTTTGGAGGATGACGATACCCAGTATGATGAAGGTTTAGTCTACGGGATAAAGAAGGGGGATAAGGTCTCCCTTTCGCAGTGCGCTGTATATGGATCAACCTGGGCCATGTCAGAACCTGCCACAATAACCTTTGACTTCAATGATTCCTGCTACGGCCAGACCTATACTGCCGGCGCTTCCCCCAAGATCAATACAACGTCACTTTCTGATTGTTGCGTGGGTCAGCCCTATACACTCAATCTTGAGGGAGAGGCGGTTAAAGGAGGCACCCTTTCCTGGGCGGTAACGGCAGGTTCACTGCCCTCAGGGCTTACTCTGTCAACTGAGGGAGAAATCTCAGGCACTCCGGATAAAGCGGGGAAATCAACTTTTACCGTAACACTCACCGAGAGCTACAAAGAGGAAGGCGTTTCCAAGACCATTACCGCTTCTAAGGAATATACCCTGCAGGTGGGTGCCAGTCCCACAATAGATACGACTTCCATACCTGATGCCAGATATGGCATTGAATATAAGACGCAGCTGAAAGGAACGAAGGCTGTAGGCGGAGATCTTAAATGGAGTCGGTCTTCCGGCTCTCTTCCCAAGGGTGTTGATCTCTCGGAAGATGGTCTGATCTCGGGAACCCCCATGGAGGATGGAACCTTTGATTTCTCGGTGGAGCTTACCGAAACCGGCGCGGATCTTCCGGCTACGTTGCCCTATAAGCTTAAGGTAATCAGACCCAAACCCTCCATCACTACCACTTCACTTCCGAATGGGCAAAAGAAGAAACCATATAAGGTTAAAATAAGTGCAAAAGCGTCATCAGGCGGATCATTTATATGGAAAAAAACCTCCGGAAAGCTGCCAGACGGTCTTTCCCTTTCAACAGATGGCGAAATCTCGGGAACCCCTGAAAAAGCCGGGGATTTCAACTTCACGGTCACCCTTACCGAAGAGGGTGTCTATGACAGTGCATCGAAGGAGTATTCCGTAAACATTGCCGATGCCGACAGGTTTACCGCCAGCTTCTACCTTAACGGCGGAAAAGCGTCATCGACAGTATCATCCCAGACCATAGAAGATGGAGAAACCATCACTCTCCCTGACGCTCCCGAGAGAAGGGGGTATAACTTCGATGGCTGGAGGTCTTCTTCTGGCAGCAGAGGGCTATATAAAGCCAGGGACGAGGTCACGATCACCGAGGACACCCGCTTCTCCGCTGAGTGGAGCTTAAAGGGCTCTATTCCCGTAACATATTCAGAGGAGGTTGTGGGAAGTGTCTACCTGGTTGGGGAGACCGCTGATTCCGGATCCGTACAGCTGGACTATGAGTATTATTCTGAAGCTTCGAATCCTCATTTCAGCATAAGCCCTTACGACCTCACCTGGTACAGCTATAAGTCGATTGGCCTCATGGCATATGTCGATGGGAAATCCGTTATGATCGCCAGATACGATGGCGATCCCAATGATTTCAAGGGTGAGGAGATTGAGCTTACTACCGTTACCCCCAGTTTTGTGGTTAAGGCTGTTGAGGTTACGGGCCTTACAGAAAATGAGGACTATAAAGTGAGCTCCATTCGTTCCAAGAATAGCAATAGCTGTCGCTACCTTCCGTTTATGTCCAGAGAGGGTGCAGAGTTTACTGTCTATTTAAGGGGGATCGCATCAAACGGAAATTATTCAAAGTATGACTGGTCAAAGGATTACAGTACAACGGCGGTTTATGATTCCGAGGTGAAGGGCGGCAAATTGACCGTAAAGCCTGCTGAAGTTAAGCCCGATGTCAATGTGACAGGGCATGTTTATTACGGAGACGGCACAGGGGTTCCTGTACCCAATGCAACAGTGAATCTTTCGCAGTATGCATTCAACCTGAACCGTACAGCGACGGCGGTTACCGGGGAAGACGGTTCATTCACCTTAAGCGGCTACAGTGGCTCATATTTCAGCGCTACCGTGACCTATGGCGGGAAGCAGGTTGCCAGCAGATATGGAAATTTTGAAGGGGGAAGTTCCCTTGATTTCCATATGAATTCCCTGGATGCCTATATACGCACGGTGATTGATACAGGTGAGCTTTCTGAAAACTCTGTGGCAAAGCTTAATAAGGCCATAGACTCCATCTATGTGGAGCTATGCGATCCTGGTGACAATGACAGGTATTTGGGAGGAACCTGGGTACAGCCCGGTTCAGTAGGAAATGTAAGCCTTCATAACCTTGACGGACTCAATACCAGTATAAAATGGAAGGTTTCAAAGGGAATAATCGAAACTGCAGACGGAAGCTCTGATGTGGATCTGACAAAGGAGGATGCAGAGATCAAAGTTCCGTTGAAGCTGAACTCGGGTATTTTAGTTGACTTAAGCTCAGTTATTACATCAAGTTACGGGCTGGCCTGGTTCGACGGGAGCGGAAAATATGTCGGCACTTCCTGGACAGGGTATCTCTCAGCCACACCGGCTTCAATACTGACGGTATGTCCCGCAAAGAATAAATCGGGGAATTTTACGGTGGCTTTGATGCCCCGTCAGAGCGCTTATGGCCTGACATCACTCGATGAGGCCTATGACGATTCGGTATTAAAGAAGTGGAGCATTACACTTGGGGAAAACGGGATCGTTGAACTGGAAGCCTTTAATGTGACCGCAACCAGGACTGAGAACGCCCTTTACTATACGAAGCCCGCATCCACCTTTGAGGCTGGACAGGAGAACTTCAATGATACGGGAGATATTATTACCTTCGGCGGACATATAGGACTGGACGCAGATACAAGGAACGGGAAGCTTCAGTCCTTAAGGGTAGACCCCACTGATAAAGGAGAACAGGGAATACACTGGGAGGCCGCTACGGCAAATATTGAAAAAATGGAAATCGGAGGCAGGATATATGATGCGGATGATTTCACATGGAGCAGCGGAAATTACTGGACGCTTGATTTTACAAAGAACGGCGGCGAGATAGATCTGCCCTGCGAGTACACGCTGTACTGCCAGCCTGGATTTGACGACTGGGATATATATACCGCAATGAGCGCATGTGGATATTTCACGAATAAGGGAGGGGGAAGAACCTATTTCAGCGGAGAACCGATAGGAAACGCAGAGGTGAAGAAGCCCGGTTCAAAGCTCAGGACAAGATCCGCTTATGTCTGCCATGATGAGATTACTGTAGACGGAAACGCCGGGTCAGGAGAGTCGGTATCTATCTACGATAACGGTATTTTTGTAGGCGAAGCCACGGCGGATTATTACGGGGACTACAGCGCTGCTATTACCCTGTATGGAACGGAAGAGGGCAGACGGACACTGCACCTTATCACTGCGGAAACTGAATCCGGGGTGGTTTCAGAGGGGCTGGAGGTTTACCATGACAGCAAAGGACCGGAGTTAACTAAATTCAATATGAACTGGTACAGCCCCTACGGTGTATATGAGGGACGGGGATCCAGGGAAATTGAAGTAGGGGAAACGGTATTCTTTGTGGGACAAATGCAGAGACTTACCTTTACCGCTAAATTTGAGAACCGGGATCAGCTTGAAGATCTGTACGGCTGGAAAAGACCCGTTGTATTCAAATACTATACCACAGATGGTAAGGTCGGTATTCTACCCGGCACCTATGATGAAGAGAGCGATATGTATTATGCGACAATGGCTGATACCCGCTATGCGTCCGTGACAGGTGCTGAGGTGCTTTATAAGCCTAAAGATAATAAAAATACAGTGCTTTCCTATAAGGAAGGCGGCAAAGTACCTGATGTGTTCCGTATGTCGGAAGGCGAAGTAAATAAGGGCTTAGCTGAACTTGGACCGCAGGTAAAAGAGGATGTGAGTACTGTGATCAACGCATCAAAAAATGAGGACAGCATGAGCTTTGCCTATGACGCCGCCACAGGAAATCTTGAAGTGACAGGCGGAGGCGCGGCAAATGTGGATGATAAGGGTAAAGCCGCATTTAAGGAATGTGAGGAAGAGCTTTTAGAAGACGGTATAGTGCTGGAAACAGTAGATATGACCTTCAGGGATGAGCAGGGCATTCCTGCCTGGATTGACGGTATAATGAAAAACAAAGAGGCAGGTCTTTTTACCCGCTCGGCTTATTATGATAAGGCAGATGAATTTGACTGGGAGGTGAAAGCTTTCTCGGATGTCGCGTATCATGTGACCGGTGTAAGGGACAGTGACGGGAAAAAGGGAGCCGACCGCTATATACTTACGGATGCTCTCCAGGATGATGAGTACGGTATCACGGACAGCGAAGGGAACCTTAACGGAACCTTTGTAGTATATATGGATACGGCCTATGACAGGACGAATGATCTCTACTCCATAGATGTCAGTGTCTTCATTGACCCTGATTTCAATGGAATCACAAAGGAAGAGAAAAACTCTAATGCCGCCGGAATAATGGCTACTCCCGCCACCTGGGATTACAGCGAAAGCAAGATGAAGCGGATAACAGAGTATCTCTACAAGGGAGGCTATGGGGAAGACTTCGGTATAGACAAGAGTAAATTTGAAGCCAGAAATTATACGATTAAATCAAAGATAGGCCTTGGCGATGGTGCGGATATGTCAAAGAATGCCGCTGACCACGGCGGCAATGCTATTGATTCCTTTGGCAGGAAGGCCGGCAAAAGCGCCAAGAAAGTCGGTTTTGTCAATAAGCTTCTGGGATGGATCGGGATTGCCGATACCATTGACAATGCCGTGGCAGGCAGGTACTCAGTTGCGGAAATGAAAAAGTTCCTGGATGAATTATTCAATTCGAAATGCTATAATGCCCTTCCGCTGGAGATAAGAGATTACCTGCAGGATGAATATAATTATTTCCTTGCCATGAGCGGTCTCGGTGACGATATCATGAGAAGCTCTGTTGAGGGTGTTTGCCAGACCTTAGGTAAGGTTGGCAAAATCTGTGAAAAAGCGATCCCGGGACCTGCAGGCAAAGGAGGAGGATTTGTTATCGGTGAGGGTTCGTCCTATATGGGGAACCAGATAGCGGAGCTCAATTCCTCACGAAGGGATTTCAGGGTGATGCTTTGTGAGGATCTGGCGCAGAATATGTACTGTGCTTTCAGTTCTTATCTCTCCGATTGGGAGAACTCCGACGACGGAAAGGATTACGCTTATTATAAAAATCTGTCGGATAAATGGGAGAATGAAATCTATAATCCCAGAATGCACACTAACAGATACAAATTTTTAACTGATTATTATGAAGGGAAAAAGAATGACTGCAAGGACAAGATTGCAAGCATGACCGTCCAGAAGCCGAAGAATAACAAGACTATTAATGATCCTTCCGGTGTCGTATTCGAGGCGGTAGGTGAAAATGTTATAAAGGATGCGACGGTGACACTGTACTATGCGGTGGACAAAGACGGAAAGCCGGTAAAAGAGGTAAATTCCGCAAACACTGCCCATGTGGTTCCTGCTGACAATGTGAGGGATCTGGAACCTGCGGGCTCCGTTCAGATAACCGGGGAGGAAGGTCGTTATTCTTGGGGCGTTCCGGAGGGGCTCTGGTATGTTACTGTTGAAAAGGGCGGGCTTTCCGGAAATTCCCTTAATGACAAAGAAGCAAAAATCAAAGTAGATGCGGATGGGGAGGATTATAATCTACTTCCCGTGCTTCCGGTACAGCTTAATGTCAATATTCCGCTTGTTGATAAGTCGGCTCCCTATGTGGAGAAAGAAAAATATACCACGGACGGAGTTTATATAACTTTCAGCAAGTACATGATGGATGGCAGCGAGGAAGGATCCTGCTTAAATCATGATTACTATAGCGTTAAGGTAGGTGATGATAAAACGGAAGACTTCACGGTGGAAAGCGTGGAGCAGGGACAGGTGCCCTCTAACCTTCCTGATGCGGGAAAAACTTACACCAGAACCGTACGGATAAAGATCGACGGCCTTAAGGCAGGAGATAATGTTTCACTGTCTGTCAATAAGGCGGTTAAAAGCTATGCAGATACCGGGCTCATTGAAAGCTATGAATCAGGCGGGGCGGTAATGGAGCCTCTGAAGCTTCATGAACCGGTCATAATACTTGGGTATGAAGACTCCGAGGACGGGGAAGCCGCAGCTTACGGTTCGGTTCTTACAATAAGTGAAAATGGAATAAATGAAACAGAGTCAGAAGGCGCAAAGATCTATTATTCAATAGACGGAGAAGAAAAGCGCGAATACAAAGGACCGGTTCCCATATATAATAGCGGTGACATCACTGCCTGGAAGTCGGCCGTAGGCTGCATTGACAGCGATAAGGCAGCCCTCTCAGTGGAAATAGAGGATACTGTGGAGGACTTCATTGTTGGCTTTGACAGTAACGGAGGCAGCAATGTGGATACGCAGAAGGTGAAGGAGGGAGAGACGGTTAAGAAGCCCGAAGCCCCTGTGAAGGAGGGGAATACCTTTATCTGCTGGACGCTTGCGGGAGCAGAGTATGACTTTGGTACAGAAGTCCATGGAAATATGATGCTAAAAGCTAAATGGGAAACGGAACAGAAGGATCCCGTGGATGAAAATGTACCGGTGTCCGGGATAAGCCTGAATCTTAAGGAGACAACAATTAACATTGGTGACAGCATCACACTTATTGCCACGATTGAACCTGAAAATGCCGACGACAAATCCGTGTCATTTGCTACTTCAAATGCATCTGTTGCCGGGGTTGACAACAAGGGTAAGGTTACCGGAACCGGGCTTGGAGCAGCGGAAATAACAGTTACCACCACGGACGGCGCTTTCAAGGCCGTATGTAAGGTGACGGTCATAAGGAAGACCTATTCCGCTGAGGCGGCCCTTAAGGAAGGAAAAGTTATAGCCGGAACAAAGGTGGATATTAGCTCGCTCTTAAATGACAAGGGCCTGACCGGAAAGAAGAAGTACATATCCTCCGATAAGAAAAAGGCTAAGGTGGATAAGAAGGGACTCTTAACCGGAAAGAAGGAAAGCGATGTCACCATTTCCTTAGACATCAAGGACGGGAAGACCTGGCAAAAGGAAGTGAGCAGCTGTAACCTGCAGATTGAAATTCCGAATATGCTGAAGGAAACAACGGGCAATGCCAATGAAACCCTGAATGCATTTACGCTCCTTGAGTCCGGCACCGACTTTGCTCCCACCAGCTGGGAATCCTCAAAACCCAAGGTGGCCACGGTGGACGAGGACGGCACGATCCACTTCTTAAAGAAGGGCACAGTCAAGATAATCGCCGTATTCGGCGAGGACAAAAAGACCTCGTCAAAGAAGAAGTACAAAACCAAGATAAAGGTAAACTGAGACCGGAGCAATCGAGTAGGGGAGATCTTTCCACTACTCGATTACGATAAGCCGCCAAGCGGTCGCAGACTTGCGACGGACAGAGTCCGGGTTCTTTAGGGCACGAGCAGAGATTTAACGGTAAACGGTCAATCGGGCAGGGGTATCCTTTCCCCTGCCCGATTGATTGGTATGACACTTTACTTAAGGACTATTCCATTCTCCTCCAGCAGTTTTTTATATCTGGTTATCTCGTCCTTCAGCACGCTGTTTTCATCTTTCAGGCCGTTGTTCTCATCCTTCAGCACACTGTTTTCATCCTTCAGGCCGTTGTTCTCATCCTTCAGGCCGCTGTTTTCATCCTTAAGCCCGCTGACTTCGTCCTTCAGATCCTGTATTTCTTTCCTTGTGGCCTGTACATCATAGAATTCAAAGTCTGCAAAAAGTCTTCCCATTTTTCTGCTCCGATTCCTTCTGTTTGGCATAGTCTTCCCAGATATACACCATGTATCTGAGAAGCTGCATGACTACATTATAGTCTGCATAGGACTTATGTTCAATGAGTGTGATTATGAACATTTCGCCCTTTTCAGGAAGCCTTACCCGTTTAACCATGTCTGAATCCCGTTCCCCGGTAAACATAGGGATGTACCTTGTGGTCACATCCTCTATGTCTTCAGGCTTCACATTCTTCAGAAGCTCCATGCCTGAATAGTCCTGCAATAGCTGGGCGCATAGCGTGGGATTCCCGAAAATCAGCTTGGCTCCGCTGTCAGCTGCTTCCCTGTTGCTGATCATTCCATTCAGCTCATTAATTTCATCGTTCTTGTTTCTGCGCATAAATACTCCTTTCTTCAGGGCGGGAGCATGCAGAAAAAACTCCCGGCCATCTGCACAATAATAAAAAGTCTGGAATAAACCGACGGGAAGAACTCCCGGTCAGCTGTTCTTAGAATTGAACAAAAAGAGAATAACAGATTATTATGAAGAATACAACCCTTTTAATAACCCGGGTTTTACAAATCCGCTTTAATCTGTTAACATATCAGTGCGTCATAATGTCAGGGACTGAACCCGGTACAGGTTATGACAGTTCCTAAAAAACACCGTAAAGGAGTGTATTATTTATGAAAAAGTTTGTTTCGTTGCTTTTGGTTTCGGTATGTGTATCCGGCCTTGTGCTCACCGGCTGCGGTAAGTCTGCTGACAAGCCTTCAGAGGGCGGAAAATTTACCGTAGGCTTTGACCAGGATTTCCCTCCTATGGGCTTTGTGGGGGAGGATGGTGAGTTCACCGGCTTTGATCTGGAGCTTGCGGCAGAGGCTGCAAAACGTATGGGCAAGGAAGTGGTTTATCAGCCAATAGCCTGGGATTCAAAGGATGCAGAGCTTGATTCCGGCACCATTGACTGCATCTGGAACGGTTTTACCATAAGCAGCAGGGAGGACTCCTATACCTGGTCAGATGCCTATATGGAGAACAGCCAGGTGTTTGTGGTAAAAAAGGATTCCGGTATCAGTTCCGCTGCTGATCTCAAGGGCAAGATAGTGGAGGTACAGGCGGATTCATCAGCCGAGGCAGCCCTTAAAGAGGGAGAAAACGCTGAGCTTTCAGCAACCTTCGGTACCCTTCAGACCACTCCCGACTACGATACGGCTCTTATGGATCTGGATATGGGTACGGTGGACGCCGTGGCTATGGACAGCACTGTTGCGGAATACAAGATAACCAGCGGCGGAATGGCTCTCATGGTACTTGATCAGCCCTTTGCCTCCGAGACCTACGGTGTAGGCTTCAAGAAGGGCAATGAAACGCTCAGGGACGAGGTAAATGACACCCTTAAGGCCATGGCCAAGGACGGAACCTTAAAGAAGATCTCTGAAAAATGGTTTGGCACGGATGTTACCATTATCAAATAAAAATACGTTTGCCAAGGCTTTCAGACGTCACTTGCGGTGAACGCAAGTGACTGTTCTGAATAAATAAAAATACAATGTTTTCAGAAGTAGCTTGCGGCTTTGCAGGTTACTGTCCTGAAGAGTAACAATATTATGACTATATTACAGATCGTAACATTACTGGCGGAGGGAATGGGGGTCAGCATATATATATTTGTGGTGACCCTTCTATTCTCGCTGCCGTTGGGACTTCTGGTGGCCTTCGGAAGAATGAGCAAAAACCCGGTGGTCTCCGGAATAATAAAGATATATATTTCCATTATGAGGGGTACGCCCCTTATGCTTCAGCTTATGGTGGTCTATTTCGGCCCCTATTATATTTTTGGCATCCGTGTAAATAATGATTACCGGATGGTGGCAGCGCTGATAGGCTTTGTGATCAATTACGCAGCGTATTTTGCCGAGATCTACAGAGGCGGGATCCAGTCAATGGATAAGGGACAGTATGAGGCCGCGGAGGTTCTGGGATATACGAAGGGCCAGACCTTTTTTGTGATAATCCTTCCCCAGGTGATAAAACGCATCCTGCCTTCTGTCACAAATGAGGTCATTACCCTTGTAAAGGATACATCACTTGCATTTACCATCAGTGTGGCAGAAATGTTTACCACAGCCAAGGCCCTTGCCAGTTCACAGACCAGCATGATGCCATTTGTGGCAGCCGCAGTGTTTTATTATGTATTTAATTTTGTGGTTGCCAACGGCATGGAGTTCATAGAAAAGAAATTGTCCTATTACAGGTAAAAACACGGATAAGGTTTGAAATATGCCGATCTTAACATGCGAAAACATAAAAAAATCCTTCGGGGGAACTGAAGTCCTTAAAGATATAACGGTTGAGGTGGATAAGGGGGAGATCCTTTCCATCATCGGGCCCTCAGGCTCCGGTAAGTCCACCTTTCTGCGCTGCGCCACCGGGCTTGAGAGAATAGACGGGGGCAGCATAATATATGACGGGATCGAAAGCGCCCGTACAGAGAACGGAAAGGTGATCTATGCGAATAAGGATGTTCAGAAAAGGATAAAATCCCTTTACGGCCTGGTCTTCCAGAATTTCAACCTTTTTCCTCATATGTCCGTGCTTCAGAATATCATGGATGCTCCCATAAGGGTACAGAAAAGGGAAAAATCGGAGGTAAAGAAGGAAGCTCTTGAACTCCTTACGAAAATGGGACTTTCCGGGAGAGGGGATGCATATCCCTTTGAGCTTTCCGGCGGACAGAGCCAGAGAGTTGCGATTGCCAGGGCTCTGGCACTAAACCCCCAGATACTCTTTTTTGACGAGCCCACATCAGCACTTGATCCGGAGCTTACGGGAGAGGTCCTTAAGGTGATCAAATCCCTGTCAGACCTGCATATCGCCATGGTCATAGTTACCCATGAAATGGCCTTTGCCAGGGATATCAGCCATAAGGTGATATTCATGGAAAACGGTATCATTGTGGAACAGGGCAGTCCGGAAGAGGTGTTCAATTCGGATAATGAAAGGATGAGATCATTCCTCGGCAGGTTCCAGGCAGGATAATCTGTTGTGGTTACGGACTTAAATAGCAACGGATAATCCGTGTTAACGGAAAACACCGAAAATAACTGACAGCAGCAGCGCCGATCCCCAAACTATGATAAAATTTGCGGCAAAGGACATGGGAAAAGGGATTTTCTGTCCTATCATAAATCCGATCAATCCGGCGTTAAAGCACTGTACCAGATAGACAGGAAGAGCCATTGTACCCACCCGCTTTATCACTGCGGAGAGCACCTGTTTATCAGAAAACAGGGCAGAAAAACGATCATTTTTAAGATACCCGCACATCAGGGAGTTCAGGCCGGTACATAGAACCATCAGAATTAACAAAATATCCGTGAAGGGCAGTATCAGACCCTTGAGTTTTAAGTATTTAAGAACCGTAAAGACAAGGATCCCGGATATGAGACAGAATATCTGTATTTTTATGTATTTTCCCGAAAGATTTTTCTTTTCAAGCATTTCCCTTAAGGTATAACCGCATATCATGGAGAGCAGGCCGATGAAATAATAGCTTATGACGCTTCCAATGTTCATGTACCAGAGTACAAAAAGAAATGCTGATATTACAGCCCTTAAGGGCAGTGGAAAAAGCTTTGCCATAAGGAACAGCAGAATGTAAAATATGAGTATCCCCGTAACAAACCAGTACAGTGTGGGGAAAACAAATACGGCAAAGAGCTGGGATGGATCCTTAAAGGAATAGAAACCCGTGATATATGACAGGAGATAAAAAAATACGAGGAGCGGCAGTATCTTTTTTAATCGCCTTAAGTACCAGTGAGGAAAACCTGCTGCCGGGCATCCCGTTATGGAGGGAAACAGGGAAAAGCCGCTGACCATGAAGAACAGATTATTTCCCATGTCCTCGCCGCAAAAAGAAAGCCATTTCCACTCTCCGGGCAATATGGTATTACAGTGATAAAGAAATATCATAATGCAGGAAACGGCCTTGATAAGATCAATGATATACAGCTGCTTTTTTTCACGGGCGTTATCCATCTCACCGTTAATCATAGCTGTAACTGTTTTTTTAGTCAAATATCTGATATACTTACTCTTACTATGAAGAAGAAAAGAATAATAATAATCACTATAATCATTGCAATAGCCATGGCAGCAGGCGTTTCTGCAGCTTTTCTTGCACTTAAGCGATCCCGTGGAAAAGATCCCGGATATACGGTTAAAGAGAACAGCGACGTGATCGTTGTTGACGGGGAAGATGAGGAGGATGCCGTACTGCCGGAAGATGAAATAACCGGTACGGAGGCAGTGGAGAATTTTATATCCGTTTCCGTCAATGAGGAAGAAAGGAAATCCATCAGTGAAAGCCTGGAAGCTGTGGAAGGACTGTGCCCGGGACCGGACACCGGGTATATCTTTGTGGGCGACAGCCGGTTTGTTAACATGAATACTGTCTGCGAAATATCAAAAAAAGACAACCTGTTCATGGTGGCAAAGGTGGGGGAAGGATATAGCTGGTTTAACGCAACAGCCCTGGGACAGATAAAAAGGATAGTTTCTTCCGGACTCTTTAACAAATGGAAGCTGATAATCTGCCTTGGAATAAACGATCTCGGAAATCTTGACAAATACTTAAATAAATACGGGGAGATAAAGGAGGATTACGACATCACCCTTGTGTCCGTTAATCCCGTGGGCAATTACGGAAATCTGTCAAATGCACAGATAGAGCAATTCAACGCTGCATTAAAAGATCTGTCTCTGCCCTATATTGACACCTATAACGTTCTAATGTCCACCGGTTATTCCACTACGGACGGCCTCCATTATAACGGAGATACCACAAGGAAGATATATAACGGGATACTTGCCGGACTGGAGGATCTGAACCCCGGTACCCTTACATCCGATCAGGGAGATATTCTGGACAGCGCCTCCCAGGGAAAAAAGAAAAGTATCCAGAATGACATACTTGCCCAGAATAAATATGTTAAACCTGTTAAGGAGCCTGAAACCGTGATGCCGGAAGTTACTTTGCCGGGAACAATAGAGAACACGGGAACAGAGAACGGGGAGAATGTAAACTTAGAACAGGAGTATGAGAATCCCGGTTCTGAACAGGATTCTGAACAGGGTGCTGAAAATGGGGATAATAATGATATAACCGAAACCGAAGAGCAGAATAACGGGGAAGAAGGCGGGGAAGAAGAGAAAAAAGAAGAAGAGAACGGCGAAGAGGAGAACAGCGAAGAAGATAAAAAGGAAGAAGAAAATAAAGAAGAAGTAAACGAAGAAGAACAGAGAGAAAAAGAGCGTAGGGAAGAGGAAGAACGAAGAGAAGAGGAAGAACGCAGAGAAGAAGAGGAAAGAGAAGAAGAGGAAAGAGAAGAAGAGGAAAGAAAGCGTAAAGAAGAGGAAGAACGGAGGGAAGAGGAAGAGCGTAAAGAAAGAGAACGGAGAGAAGAAGAGGAAAAAAGGGAAGAAGAATGATTGACGCCATAATGGATGCAGCCGTTGATTCCTTTAAGATGCTGCCGTTTTTAATAATCACATATCTGTTTATGGAGTATCTCGAAACCCATGCTTCCGGAAAGATCTCCGAAACCGTAAAAAATTCCGGGAAATTCGGCCCGCTGATCGGCGGAGTGGCCGGTATATTCCCCCAATGCGGTTTTTCAACTGCTGCGGCAAATCTGTATGCCGGAAAGGTGATAACGGCGGGAACACTGCTCTCCATCTTTTTATCGACTTCGGATGAAATGCTGCCCCTCTTTATTTCAGAACAGCTTGAAGCAGGCAGGATTGTAAGAATTCTGGCATTAAAAGCATTTATAGGGGTTTTCTGGGGCCTTGCCTTTGACCTCATCAGGAGAAATATCCTTAAGAAAAAAGAGGAACCCATGGATATTCACAGTCTCTGTGTCAGGGAGGACTGTCACTGTGATGAGAAAACCGGTGAATTTAAGGACATGAGTGACGTCAGGGATTTGAAAAGTCATTCCCACGAACACCGTCACGGAATACTTAAACCGGCTCTTGTCCACAGTCTTAAGATATTCTTTTTTATTCTTCTGTCATCAGCCGTGATAAATATCATAGTGGAGCTTTTCGGGGAGGATGCCATAAGGCACTGTTTTGAGAAACAGGGACTCCTGGTTCATTTTGCCGCGGGTCTTCTGGGACTTGTGCCAAACTGTGCCGCCTCCGTCTTTATTACGGAATTTTATCTGGAGGGAATGATCGGGTTTGCGCCCATGATGTCCGGACTTCTCTGCAGTGCCGGTATAGGTCTTCTGGTGCTTTTCAGGGTAAACAACAATCCCGTAAAAAATTTGAAGCTTACGGGGATTCTTTATTCTTTCGGTGTGTTTTCAGGTATTATGTTAGACATCTTGAATATTTCCTTATGAATCTCTTAATCTGCCCAATTTTATCCAAAACTGTGTTATAGTGAACGAAAAATTTTAACACGTGTCCTAAAAAAGCATAACACGTGCCGGGAACAAATATTGAATTTCCGATGAAATACAATGTTCTTCCCAGTTATAGATGTAACGGGTCATACAGGAAAGGAACCGGGTCATATGGTTATGGATAAAAGAATGATTAAAACAGGTGTTTCAGCAGTTGTTCTCACGTCCTTAATGGCGATAAGCTTTACAGGCTGCGGTAAGACGGAGCCCGAGGTGGTCACAAATAAGGATGAGAGCACAGCCATGTCGTCAGAGGCATCGGAGGATATTTCACTTCCCTCTGTTGAGGTGGAAGAGGCGGAAGAGGTGGAAGAGGAGGAAGCTGAAGCCGTAACAGAAGATGAGGAGACAACTCTTATCCCCGAAGATGACAGCGACAGGGATGATGCCCAGGCTATAGCGGATACCTTTGAACAGGCGGTTGCCTACATTAACCGCACAGGGGGTGTCATACCGGAAATCGACTATAACACCATCAAATATAAGCCTGCAGAAAGGGACAGCGAGCTTCAGGTAAATAAGAAGGCTCCCAGGGAAATAGAGGATAAGCTTAAGGGTGACAGGGTAAAAAAGATAAGGATGCACCGCAGCGGAAACGGAGCGACCCTGGATTTTGATGTTTACACCGATCCCGAGGACAGGTACATTGATAAGATAGTTTCGACGGAATACGGCAGTGAGGGCAGGGAGATCACCGGTTATTATTATAAAAACGGGGTTCTCCTGTATACATACAGGTATCTGGATGACCTTTACGGCATAAATGCTGAGGACGCCAGAAAGAGCGGAGGGCAGAGATGCTTTTTCGTGAATGACTTTCTGGCAGAAGGATACGCGACATACGGGGATAAAAATGAATCCGTAACCGCTGCCTCATATAAGAATGTAAATCCCGATATACAGAAAGAATATGACGATATGGAGGCGGAGCTTATCAACAGGGCTTACGTCACATATAATACCTTAAAGGATATTCCCTCCACCGCAAAGGTTTACGGCTACGTGGCGGATGAGCAGGGCGGAACCCTTGCAAATACCGAGGTCACCATCATGAGTGAGGCAAACGCCTTTAAGAAAAAGGTGATCACAGACGGCGACGGCTTCTATGAGTTCACGGTGCCTGTAAATACGGCGGACTGGTACAACATGACCTTTGTATACGGGGACTTCGCAGATTCAAAGGTAAATGACGTTTATATCAGGCCGAGAACAGTGGAATATCCCATTGGAGTGACATATATGGCTCCGGAGGGGAACAATGTCCACGATAAGGATACCTTCCTTCTGGATGTGACAAAGCAGTCTCCGGACAAACTGAGAGAAGACCAGTATGAGGTGGTCTTAACCTATAATACTGAAAAGATAAGGGAGCTTACCCCCTTTACCCTGGATTTGAATTCCGGAAAATATGAAAACAGACAGAGCCAGATAATAACCGTCGCCAACGGCACCGATTACAAGTATTTTGTGGCTGACAGGATAAACGGAAAATCAGGAAATAATCTTACAAATGATATGTCTCTTTCAGAAGCCCAGGTTAAGGTGTATAATAAGAACGGTCTGGTGGCTTCCTTCCAGGTGCCGGTGGGAAATTCCGGAGTACTTTGGGAGGTGTTTGAAGTAAAGGGATCGGAGATCATACCTTCAAATAACTATTATTTCCTGACCGGGAAAAATATATTCTTCTGATTTAAGTTATTTATTTAGATCATAACGCTATGGTTTAATGGTTCGGATAAAAAGAGAAAGAAAAAGAAAGCTGTTTATACTGGCCGCGGCAGGTGTTCTTACTGTCGCGGCTCTTGTGGTGCTTATCATTATAGCTGTTTTTTTTGTAAACAGGCACAGATCTTCAGATGGAAAAAGCAGTGAAGACCTGTCGCAGGCAGCCCTTACAGGAGACGTTACCGGAAATACTCCTGAAGGATCGGGTGTGGATAATTCTCCGGTTTCCGAAAAACCCGGGAATGTGGATAATTCTGATGAAAATACCGGGGATGGAAATATTTCTGATGAAAATGCTGCGGATGGGGATGTTCCGGCAGGAAATGCTGCGGATATAGATGCCAGGGAGGATTCCCCTGATGAAGACGCCAAGGATGAGGACGCAGTAGAGGATGAGGCTTCCGGGCTTATTGATGACGATTCCCTGCAGGATATGAATTCCGTGGTGGAGTCCGAATTAAAAGATACCGAAAATGAAAAAAGGGTGTATCTTACCTTTGATGACGGGCCTTCCGTCTATACGGATGAGATACTGGATATACTTGACAAATACGATGTGAAAGCCACATTTTTTGTGTGCGGCACCGGGGACAGGGTCGAAAGCCTCCGACATGTTTATAAAAGGATCGCGGATGAGGGGCATACCATAGGAATGCACTCCTATTCCCACGTATACGGGAGTGTTTACGGGAATCTGGATCTCTTTCAGTATGACCTTGATAAAATAAGAAATCTCATCTATAATGAGACAGGCGTTGTACCCAAGTATTACCGTTTCCCGGGAGGAAGCGGAAACACTATAGCTTCCCTTCCCATGAGCCAGTATATTTCAGTGCTGTACAGCCAGGGAATGGAATACTATGACTGGAATGTCTACGGAGGTGATTCCTCAGGGAACAGACTTACCCCCTCCAGGATAGTTGAGAATACACTTGAGGGCGTTGACAGGCGGAATACCGCGGTAGTACTTCTGCATGATACGGGAAGCAGGAGAAATACGGTGCTTGCCCTGCCAGAGATCATTGAGGGATTGAAGGAAAGAGGACTGCTCATCTGTCCGATAGATGAAGATACGCCGCCTTTACATCAGTTTGATGAGAATAAACAAGGAGGATAACAGATGGGTTTTTTTGATGATTTTAAGGAAGACCTGTCCCAGGCTGTAAGAAAACTGGATGCAGCCGAAACCGAAAAGGAAGCAGAAGAAACGGACCAGACTTTTTCAGATCTGCCAACAGAGGGAGTACAGGAGGCACTGAACCTCTCGGATATGATAGAGAAAGAGACAGAAATGGTTATGGATGAAGCTCCGATGCCTGAGTTGTCTTTTGATTTTAACGAGGTTCCAAAAATCCAGGAACCGGAATTCGGTTTTGAGGACCGGCCTGTGGCGGAAGAAGAGATCCCCGAGCCGGAACCTGTAATACTACCCGAGCTTGAACCGCTGGTATCTGAAGCAATGGCAGAGGCAGAGCTCATGAACGCAGACCCGGAGCCGGAAATGATACCGGAGCCGGAAATACCGGCAGAGCCGGAACCGGAAATAACGGCAGAGCCGGAACCGGAGCCTGTGATTGAAGAAGCAGCCCCCGGGCTGGAGACGGAAATTCCGGCAGAGCCTGAGCCGGTGCCTGAAGAAGAGGTTCCTGAGCCGGAGCCTGTAATACTACCCGAGCTTGAACCGCTGGTATCTGAAGCAATGGCAGAGGCAGAGCTCATGAACGCAGCCCCGGTGCCGGAAATGATATCGGAGCCCGAGTTGGAAATGCCGGCAGAGCCCGAACCTGAGCCGGTGCCTGAGGAAACGGCTCCAGAACCGGAGCCTGAGCCTGAAATACCGGCAGAACCGGAGCCTGAGCCTGAAAT
>CAMJPM010000038.1 GCA_946407725.1 uncultured Lachnospiraceae bacterium | reverse complement strand
CTGCGCTTTGCAAAATGTGCCTGTGGCACATTTTGAATGGCGTTTAGCTGCGTTGTACGCAGCTGCCATCGGAACGCTGAGCGCATCAGCAGCCCAATGAAAGCCTCGGCATTTAGGTATTTGGTTCTTGCGCCTTTAGGCGCAACTCTAATGACCGAATACGCGTATCTATTCAGAATCCGAAGGGTTCTGAATAGATACCGTCGAATGCTGCTATTCTATTTTCGAGATTTGTTTGATGTGTGTTTTGAATGTGAAATAAATGTGAAAAGTATTTTTGTGTTTTCTTTCTTAAATGTAACAATCCTGTTATAATAAGCATACCTGGCTGCGCCGAGGCTTTCGGACACGTGCTATCGGGATAATCAGGCAACTATAAAGCGGAGCATATTGAGAGGAAGAAACAGATTGAAAGCGCATGGCACCGGAATACCGCTTCCTCCGTAAGGGAATTAAAAACAAAAGCAACGGGCAGCAATAAGACAAAGCAGTATTATGAAGTCTTTTCCCTCACCGAGCTGGAAAGCTTTATAAAAAACAGCGACAGGGGCGGAAACTCCGATCTGTATAATGCTGTGGCCACCGAGCTTGAAATGTATAACCTCGCCATGAGGGAGCAGAAGGAAGACGAGGCCATGACCTATCTTGTCAGGCTGAAGGAAAGCTGCAGGGAATATATAAGAACGAAAAGCCCGGTGTTCGCATCGGGAAAAAGACGAAAGGCCATGATATCATGCATTGCCGATAAGGTCGATACCCTTTTACGGCAAAATCAGGATCATATCCTTGAAGAAAAGGATTCGGGATACGAAAGCTTCCAGCAGAGAAAAACCGAAAAGAACATAAATGAAGCCTGCAAAGCCAATCATAACCTTATGTATCAATACCTGCAGGGGAATATTGAGCTTAAGAATAAAGATCTTAAGGAACTGGATTCACATATGGAGGAGATCCTGAAAGAAGTAGGTAAGCAGAAGGTGGACAACAACCAGAAGGATGCCACAAACCTGGCAAAACAGCTGGCAGGAACTTCAAAAGGTAAAAACCGCCATTATTTAAGTAACGGAATATACGGCAAGGGAACCTATTTCGCAGTGAGGTCAGACAACAAAAATGCCAAAGATAATAAAACATCAGAACACTGCTGGAGATACGGACGGAATGTGGGTTCTGTACAGGTAAATATGTGCCTTAATTCCAATGCCAGGATAATCGATTTAGCCACACTTGAAAAACTGGTAGAGGATTTTGAAAAGAAATTCCCTAAGGTATATGCTCATATAGTAGATCATGAAAGACGTGGAAGCATCTCCGGCGGAAAGGAATATTTAACCATATTTGCCTCTTTCTTCGGATATAATTCCATCAAAGGGAATGTAGGAACAGGAGATAATTTAACTGATTATTATGTTGTGTCCGACAGGAAGGCCATGACTTTGTACAATACAGGTTTTATGCGGACTGACACTGATGATATCAAACCTACCTGGTTCGATCTTGAATCTTGATATTAAAGAATAAAAGGAACTATTCAGAAACCGGAGGGTTCTGAATAACAGTTACGAATAAAAGATAATAAGATATAGGATAAAGGAGCAAGTTATGTCAGAACTTACAATTGGTGATTTAAGATATATTGATGAATCTGTTAACAGCTGGAAAATGCAGATAGATATGCTGCTTCAGGCCAGGGAACCGGCTTCTGAAGATGTGCTGAAGCGTATTGATGAACTGGAGAACCTGTATAAGGAGGATTTTTCGGTTTTCTTCCGGAAGGCAAGGGAAGAGGGTACCGAAAAGAATGCTGTAGAGATACAGAATGCATTTGATGACGAATGGGAAAAGAAGCATCCGGATTTTTATGATCTGGAGCAGCTTCTGAAGGCCTGATCCGTTTGTAACCGTAGACATGATGATCCGGAGCTTCCGCTCTTCATCAGCGGATATGGCGGGTCCGGGCTGCTTTCCCCGGTATGAGTTTGCCGAATCGCAGAATTCATCATAGCCCTCAGGATCAGGCACCTTTCTAAACCTCTCCGAAACTGACTGCCGTAAGTATCTGCGTTTCTTTAAGCCCTTCCTTAAAGAAAAACGACGCATGCAGGTCGGAGCCAGTATTCACATATTGAAATTCCATGTTATGATCCGGATAGTTTTCCCTGAATCTCATGAAAACCTCGTTAAGTACACCGGCCAAAACCGCTCATTTCTGTCTTATCCTTTCACAAACCCCAAACCAAAGGGTACTAATCTTCACGGGCTGCCTTCATTTCCTTCTTTCGTTCATACATAACAGCATCCGCGCGCTTTAACAGACTGTCTATATTCTCATCAACGGACGGATCATAGAAAGCAGCTCCCACCGCCGCTGACACCTTCTCCCATGGCTCCAGTGACGGATCCTCTGACATTTCCTCAAGCTCCCTGTTAAAGGAGGCTGTCAGCTCATCATAATGCTCGTAGTCATTGCCTCTTAAAATGACCACAAACTCATCTCCGCCGATCCTGAATACCGGTGAATGCTTGAAGGTCACACAGACAAGATGACATAGCTTTTTGATGGCGATATTTCCCTTGTCATGGCCGTAGGTATCATTGAGCTTCTTTAGGAAATTAAGGTCGATCATCGCCAGGCCAAGCTTTACATCTCCCTCTTCAATGTTTTCTCTGATCCTTACGATCTCGGCATCATAGGCGGTTTTCGTCTTTTCCGTGAAATATACAACGCTGTCGCCTTTCATGATATCAAAAAACATTGCGGCGGTTCCGGCATCGAATTCGTCATCAGATATCCATCCCAGATACAGATTTTCTTCAGTGTCCACATATCTGTCATAATACCTCTCCGCAGAATGAACTGACATGACGTTGCCTGTCTCGTTGGTGTTTAAGGGAAGCCTTCAGGTCATCCCCGTCAATATGATCCAGGGTATAATACAGCAGATCACTGATGTAACCCTGGTAATCATGAAAGACATAGTTTTGATAGAGCAGCATATTGGCAATACTCAAAAGAATACTCAAAACAACATTTTAGTCAATGCCGCTCCTTTCCTTTTTCAGCATCTCCCGTCTTCAAAGGCATCATTGCCCCATTGCTTATCCTGTATCTTCGGATACAGGATGCCTCCCGGTTTCCGTGAAGGCTCTGTTTATATCTTAACATTTTATGCGTTTGCGGGTTTTGATCACTTCTTATTCATTCGTTTATCCACATTGGAACGGATCTTGTCAAAGCGCTCCTTACGCTTCTTCCTGCTGTTTTCAATCAGCTTTTCATTGTCCTTGTGTCCCGCCAGCTTCTCCTTCCTCAATGGAACATTCCTCTGGGGCTGGATAACAGCATTTAAGTCCGTGATGACAAGCTCATCCTTTCCTTCCTTGTTTTTCTGGTAATTTGCTATGGTTACCTGCTTCTTTCCTGAAACCAGGCAGGACATTATAAGTGCCTTTGCCACCATATCCCGGAAGGAATCCACGTATTCAAAGGACATATACTTTACTTCGTCTTCATAGGTTTTTACCGGCTTGCCAACCATGAACTGCAGTGCCTGCCGGTCGGACATTATCATGTTCACCATTTCGTTGATATAGGGAAACTCCTCACGGGCCGGCTTTCCGTCAATGTAGAAGACATCCAGTATGCTGTTTACCCCATGCATTTTCGCATAATCATTAGAAAACAGATTCATCCGTTCTGATCCTGCCGTAGTGCTGTAGTCCGGGAGCGTGCTCACACAGTCGAACTGCCTGCCCACAGAAGAATTAAATTCCTGAGATGAACCAAAGAGCTTCATTACGAAATCCAGCATAGCCTTAGGTGATTTCCTGACGGTCTTATTGAGCTTCTTAGAGGACATCTGCATATAGTCAAGGTACAGGTCAGCGGCTTCAAGAGACATCCTCGCAGATCCTTTAGTATCTTTTATTACCTTATTGGCAACAATATCCATCCGCACTTCCTTAACGTTCAGACGGTGAGGAATATCATCTATATCCGGGATCCTCTTTTTTTCTCCCAGGTATCCTGTTTCGCTATAAAACATACGGTAGATATTATACTGCTCCAGATTGGCATCGGCGATATCCTTTAAGGAATATTCCTCAAAGCTCTCCACCACGTTAAGCCCTGCCTTCTTCTTATCTACACCGGAGTTCATGATGGCAAGCTGAAGATTCTCAACCCTTGACCACATTGCCTCCTTTTCCTCCTCGGTCACTGTGGCGCCAAGCTTTAAAAACAGCGGTTCCTTCTGCAGTGAGAGCACCTGCTCCGCTGTATGCCTGCTGATAAACTGCATCGTATCGGGAATGCTCATCCTCTTTGTATGCCTGTTCAGATTCTTCGCAAACATGGTACCGAAGGACAGGTCATTATCAATACCGACTATCCGTTTGATACGTAATACCGGTTTTTTTGTAGCCTCATTGATCTTCCCGGTCTCCTCCATTACAAACATCATATTTCCCATATGCCGGTCCACATTCCCGCAGAGATAATCGGTAACCTGGATATCTGAAAGCTGCTCTATGATCTTTGCCTCATTATCCGCAACTATGTCGCCGCTATGAAAACCTTTCCCCACTTCATCGATATTCAGCCCTTCAATGTATTCCATCAGGGTTCCACGGCTCTTCTCACGATGACCATCTTCATCCTTAATGCCGACCTTTGCCATGGTGGAATAGGCGATGTTTTCCTTTGTATCAAGCTCTTCTGACATAAGGGACATGGCCACATTCCGCTTATCGAGATTTGCGCCAACAGGAATACCGTATTTTTTATACATAATAATATCCCGCTTTTCCTGATCTGTCAGTTTCTTCTTGTCCTTCGGTCCCAGTTCATTGCGTTTTGTAAAGACCATCCGTCTTTTTTCACCATTTATCTCAGTGGTAAAGACATTCCGCTCGCTCATGGAACCGCTGATCACCTCGATATCAGCTTCCGATAGATTTATAACGGCCTCCCGGCTTTCATCCACCGCTTCCTCAAGGTTGTAGCTTCTGTCCGGGGTCTTTTCCTGAAGCACGCTGTAGTCCTTTTCCAGGGTCTGTATCAGCTCCTCCACGATATCGTACCGCCTGCGGTATATGGCATTTCTATGGGAGCGGTTCTTATTCTCAAGATAGCTGCCGGCCAGGCCTATGGTCTCCCTGTAAGCCTTTTGCAGTTCCATCAGGCTTTGGGGATCCAGGTTCTTCCCGTCAGGGGGACAGTTTTTCGTGATCCTGGAATATAAGCCGGTGAGCCTCTTTAAGGAGGCACTAAAACGCTTGTACTTATTTGAATGTCCCCGGGTATCCACTGCGGCAAGATTGTCAATATACCGTTTAAGCTGTGCCATGGAGTAGATGTAGTTTTCATTGGCCTGTAAAGCGCGGATACCTGATGCCTGCAGTGTTTTATCCTGCTCGGGCATACCTGTGGCAGCGGCCACCTTCGTGGACAGGAACCAGCACTTTTTCTCCTCTTCTGCGGTCATGGCCGGGCCTTCCGTCTTTCCCCGGTGGCTGTTGATACTCTCGCATGTTACCGTATCGCCTAAAGAATCGAATTCAAAATCTTTTAGCTCCTCCATACCTGTAAATATCTGGGCTGTAGTGGTAAATCCATTGGTGATCCTCATGGTAAGCGCACTCTCCAGGTCAGAGGTTTCCTTTACCTTGTCAAGATAATCCTTTGACAGGTAACCCTTCAGCACCAGTACTTCCGCCATGGTCATTTCCTGACCCCCTACCACCGAATTCATTTTCTTTATAAGATCATCTGACACCGTTCCAAACCCGATATTCGCAAACATATCTAACTTTCCGTTGGCAGCCAGCATAAAAGCGATAGTCGACATCTGGGCAGGGAGGAACCCGTAGGTGTGCTCTACCCGCTGCAAATGATTGAACATAACCTCATACAGCTTTCCCATATTGGCAAGATAGATTTCCTTTGCTGCCGCTGCTTCTTTAGGATCTTCGCTGTCATAATCCTTCCATACAGACAGATTGACATTCTCATACATTTCAAGGATCTCTTCCGGGCTCATCATCTGTCCGGCGCCGCCCTGGGCAAAAAAGGCATAGTCACGCTGAGAATGGGAGCTGTACTCGTAATGGTCTCCCGAAACCGGATCATTAAAGTCCATATGGGACTGGAAGGCACTAAAACGATTATCATCACTCCGCACCCTGTCTAAGGCCCTGAGCTTTTCCTGTACTCCGGGAACAAGCCCTTCTACAATCTCTCCGAGGTTATCCCTGTCACCGCTTAATTTCATCTGTACCAGGTAATCCCGAAACTCAGGGGAATATCCTTTCGAAAGCTCACGAAGCTCCTCCAGGGTCGTATCCCTCATCTGGAGCCCTATGTTTTCCCCCCGGAATTTCTTAAGCTCCAGCATGATCTTCTGCATATTTTCCTTTGTGATAAGATTAAGATCAAGCCGGCCGGAAGCAAGGGCACGTGTCTTATGCTTCTCTTCCAATGCTTTGATCACTGCCGAAGTGCCTTTTTCTGCCCATTGCTCTTCATCCTTTCCGTCCATAAAGTTCTTTAATGCGGCGGCTGTTTCCCTGCTCATGGAGAGAAGCGCCGACAAAGCCTCCTGCTCCGCATCTGCCTTCTCTTTATCTGCACTTAACCCTATCTCATCATTGTAATGGGAAAGGTAATAGGGATCGGTCATTACAAGCTTACGCACACGGTAATGGTCCGAAAGCCTTCCGAGAGCGTTCATCTGCCTCATGAAGCGGTCATAAAGGGGTTCCTGTGCCTTAAGCAGGCTTTCAAACTCCGGATCTGTGTCAAGGAGCGTTTTAACAGCCTGTACCTTTAAGGATATGTCCTCCAGACGTTCCGCATTCTGTGACAGTGACTCATCACCCGACAGATCCAGTCCCTGAACGTTCACAGACAGGAATTTTTCCGTGAGCATCCGGTATGCGGTTTTTTTCAAATTCGTGCATGCTATTGGTCTGTATCACCTCACCGGTCTGTTCATTTATCCCTATGCCGTCATATTCGTTCTTCAGCGTCTCAAGGGATTCCGGGGTAAGCTTTGTGGCGTAGGTGATCTCCACCGTGGATAATTCCCTGCTGTCGCCTATGTCCCTTAAGAAAGCGTCTATATTCTTTGTTATGGCTGTCTTGGGTTTGGAGGGCAGGGAATCCAGATATGATATATTATCGTCCGTAAGCCCCACGATGGTGACATAATGCCCCTTGGAAAAGAAGCACGCAGGCTGTCCTGTTCCAAGAATGGAGTGCAGCTTCTCCTTCATTGCCTGAATGACATTATTTAATGCATTGGGAGTATCCGCGGCTCCCAGATAATAGTTGGTCTTATGAAGGGCAATGTCCCGTATTCCCAGGCCGTTATACTTCTTTTTATCGAATATAACATCGGAAACCGCAAAGAAGTTACCATAGCGGCTCTTCGTGCTTCCCGCAAAGGCCTCTATATCCCTCCTGCTCTCGTCATAATCATAATCCGCACCCAGCTTTTGGTATTCCGAAGGGCTTAAATAACGGGGTTCAAAGCCCCTGACTTTATATTGATCCAAAACATCTGCCTGCATCAGATTATTGATGATCTTTGAACCGGCACAGCCATAGCAGTTTAAGCCGGTCTGTTTTTCATATCCATGCTGTTTTAAGGGCAGCTGCGAAGAACCTGTCACCTTTGCCCGGGGAGCGTGGTTCGCCTGTTTCTTCTTCCGGTATTCATCCTTGAACTGGCCATAGACATGATACGCACGGGTCAGATCCAGAAGACGGTACATTTCCCAGACTCCCGAATTTTTTAAGAGACGTAATGTGGCACCGCTGTCCGCCCCGTTCACCAGGCTTTTGTTATATGCCTCATAAACATCCCCGGGAAGATTCTCTGACAGGTAGCTCTGACGGAGATACAGGATTTCCTCAATATCCGGAACGTATCCGTCCTCCCTTCCCGCTATCTTCCCCTTCCACATCTCCGCAATGCTTTCCAGGGTAAGGTCTTCCAGCATATCCACCGGAAAGTCAAGCTCAACCTCATCTTTTTCATGATCCGCAAAAGCCTTGTCATCATCCTTTACCGCAAAGACCGGCTTCTGGCCATTTCCCGAAGGTACAAGACGGTATTTCCGGCCGTCCATGAAATAAAAGAGCCCGTTCCACGACTCCTGCTCTTCGTTGTTCTTTCTAATCACATTAACAGGCGGAACCCCGTTTTGCTGCTTTTTAATCTCCGGTGCCTGCATAGGGGGAATAATTGGGGACTTACTCTGCTCAGTATTCTGTGACCTGGTCGTGGTTATAATGTTTTTCTGTCTGTTTTTTTCCTGATCCGCTGAGATATTCGCTATGTTGTGTTCTATTGACATATTAACACCTGTCCTCCTTGAGTGATCGTAATTCCCCTCGATTTATACAAAGATTTTCTATCTATCCGGCTCCCCGCTGTACGTCATATTTTTACCAGAATAATAATACAAATGCATAAAGCCCGCAATTATATTATCCGTATAATACATGGCTCTGTATTTCCTTCCGCTTCCTGCCCTGACGGCCTTCAGATCCTCCCCGTTGCGGTCACTGTCGTAATAGTGGAATTCGTGGCCCTTAAACAGGGTATCCCCAATGTAAAGCTCCATGTATCCGAACCTGGTAAGCCTGCCCTTGAAGCTGCATCTTCCGGGAAGCACACCGCACATCTTATAGGGTGTCCCCTTCTTATCCTCTATAACCTCCTGCAGATACATAAAGCCGCCGCACTCGGCAATGATATATTTTCCGGACAGTGCTGCGCTCTTTACCGAATCCTTCATAGGGATATTTGAAGACAGCTCCTCAAGGTATTCTTCCGGATAGCCTCCTCCCAGAAGGAGTGCGTCCGTATCCTGAGGAAGATGCGTGTCATGCAGGGGACTGAAGGGAATGAGCTCTGTTCCCAGGGCCTTTAGAAACCTTAAGTTTTCCCTGTAGTAAAATGAAAAGGCTTCGTCCACCGCTACTGCGATCCTTTTTATCCCCCTGTTTTTAAGACCGGGGATCTCCGGCGTCTTTAAGGATATTCCGGGTCTTAAAAGCCTTCCGGAACTTTCGGCGATAAGCCGGATCTTCCCGATGTCCAGGGTATCTTTTAATATGCCCTCAGCAGCATCCAATACCTTCAATATATCAGCGGCTTCCCGTCCGTTTTCTCCTCTGTCCCCATCATTTGTTTCTGTGGGTGTCAACAGTCCCAGGTGCCTGCTTCCCACATGCAGCCTCTCATCATCCGGAGCATATCCCGCAACCGGGATCTTAAGCTCATCCTCTATCAGTGTTTTAAGCTTCCGGTAATATACCCCGCTCACACGGTTAAGTATTATCCCCCGTATAAGCTTATTCCCGTCATAGTCCAGAAAACCTTTGATAATAGATAATACGGATCTCCCCATCCCTTTGGCATTTACAACTAGTATTACCGGGGTATCTGTAAAACTAGCCAGCTCATAGGAGGAACCCTTAAGGGATGTTCCCCCAAGGCCGTCATACAATCCCATAACCCCCTCTGTCACCGAAATATCCGATGAAGAAAATCCTCCTTCATACATAAGCTCAATTGTGGTCTCCCTGTCTGTAAAAAATGTATCGGGATTTCCGCCGCCTGATATGCTCCCGCCGGGAGAAAGGGCCTGAATATCCATTCCCAGTGCCGCTCTGTGATACATGGGATCGATATAATCAGGTCCGCATTTAAAAGGTGTGACATTTAATCCGCTGTTTTTAAGAATGCGCATGATGGCGCATGTGATGATCGTCTTGCCGCTGCCGCTTCCCGTGGCAGCTATCATTATCCTGCTGTCCGGCATAGATTCCTTTATCTTACGTTACAATGATGTACCATTATTCCTTCCGGTGCCCCTGCTGCAATATGATCAAAGCGCCAAAAGTACTGATCCACTGTTCAAACGCCTTTCGTTTGTATCATAATACAAACGAAAAAATATACACTTCATTTCCCGGTGTCATATCATCGCTGCGGCTTACACTTACCTTTACCACACCGTATTCCGAAACCTCATTTTCCTCTATCCAGGCTTTAAGGGAATTCCGGGTCTTTTCTGTAATAACATTCAGTACCACCCTTATTTTATCCCCCTTTTCCCGTCCGGCACATAAATCCTTCAGAAAGCCGAGGATGTCCTTAAGCTTCCCCTTATTGCCGCCGATAAAGGCATGTGTTATTCCCTCCTGCAGAAATGTATCCTCTCTTAAGGCTTCCGGCACGCTCCCCTTATGCACCGCCACATTGGGGAGCTTATTCTTCCGTACATTGGCGCAGGTCAGGTTTACTGCCTCCTCACTTATATCATAAGAATAAACCATACCGTCAGGTACAAGGCCTGCTATCTCAACAGTGACGGAACCGGTTCCGCATCCCAGGTCCAGAACACGGCTGTCTGATGACAGCCGGAGCTTATCTATGGTAACAGCCCTCACCTCTTCCTTAGTCATGGGTACCCGTCCCCTTATGAACTCACTGTCTTTAAGGCCCGCTGCCACACTTCTTTTAACCGGGGCGGGGTTATAGATATGGCAGGTAAATAATGACCTGCCATAAGCCTTATTTAATACCGCTCCCGAGGCAAAGCTTTCCGCGCTGTCCCTTATCATCCTTTCTTTATCCGATGACAGATCCGCCGCCGCAGTTATAATGCAGTCACCCATGCCGGCTTCACTTAGTATTCCGGCAAGTGAGGTGATGTCCTCCCATCCTCCTGTAAGAAGAAAAACATCATGACATATCCTCACATGGGATGCCGCCCTGTATATACTTTCCTTTCCCCTGCCGTGCACCGAAGAGATAAATGCATTTTCATAGGGCCTCTTTAATCTTGCGGAAAGATATGATACGGAAGAGATACCGGGATAAATCCTTATGTCGGCATTAAGTCCGTCTCCTGACCTTTTTTTTAAGGCTTCATACAGGCTTTTACAGCCGCTGTATAATCCGCTGTCTCCGGAAAACAGCACTGCCACCTGCCTTTCAGTGCCCCCAATGACTGAGCGCCTCATATAGTCTTCTATAAGATCTGCGGTTTCCCCGGGTCTGTATTCCGAAACATATTCCGTACTTTCCCCTGGAAAGTGTTCCCTGCAGATATCCGTAAGCCTTTTTGAACCCAGGATAAGGCCGGCATTTTTTATTATCCCGGCAGCCTCTGCCGTAATATTCTCCGGGCTTCCCATTCCCATACCAATAAGGCTTATATTCACTCTGTCTTTTTTTTCATTCTCCGGCAGTATTTCCGGAATGTCTTTTTCACCACCTCCGGATTTTTCTGCTCCTGCGCATATGATATCCAGCACTTCCTGAAATCCGGCTTTCTCTGTATCCGGGTTTTCCGCAGGCCTTGAAATGATATGCAGGGCAATGCCGCACTCCATGGCGGCCTCTGCCTTTTCCGCAAATCCTCCTGCCCTTCCGCTGTCCTTTGTCACAATATGCTCTATATCAAACTGGCGTATCAAAGCTTCATTCAGCGTTCTGCAAAAGGGTCCCTGCATGGCAATGATATGGGAGGTCTCAATACCCGCATCCTCGCAGACCCTTATGCTCTCAATTCCCGGGATCACCCTCACATATAATCTGTCCCTGCCGCTTTTTATAGCCTCCGTGAAAGTACGAAGGTCCTTGCTTCCCGTGGTAATAAGTATATTCCCCCGGGTATCCTTAAGGGCTTCTGCCGCTTTTGCAGCACCGCTGTAACAGTATGCCCTCTCATAAGAGCAGATCTTTCTTTTTACGCCCTCATCCTCATCCCTTATAAGCCGTATAACTCTTTTATCTGCGGCCTTAATGATATTTTCCGAGACTTCCGTTGCATAGGGATGGGTGGCATCTATTATCAGATCATAATCACCTGAAGTGATAAGCTCCGAAATGCCTTTTTCATCCAGCCTGCCTGTAAGCACCTTTCTTAAGGGGCTTTTTTCCTTAAGTATCTGTTCCCCGTATCCCGTAGCAACAGAAAGGGTATGGGCAATGCCCTTTTTTATTAAATTGCCTGACAGTCTGCGGGCCTCGCCAGTGCCCCCAAAGATCAGTATATTCATTTCCTGTACCTTTATTTATATCCCCTTAACGTAACCATATGCCCTTCTATTATCCTTGTAGCAGATGAGCCTATAAATACTGTGCTGGACATACCGGCTTCCTCATTTCCAAGCTCCCCTAATGCAGTGAGCCTGTAATTCTCTCCTTCCCTGCCGATCTGGTCTGCAACGGCACATACCCTTTCCGGCTCCATGTATTCCATAAGTATATCCGCCGCTTTTTTTAAATAGTCCGCCCTCTTTCTGGATGAAGGATTATAAAGCACTATGACAAAATCTCCATCTGCCGCGGCCTTAAGCCTCCTTTCAATAAGCTCCCAGGGCGTCAGCAGATCACTTAAGCTTATTACACAGAAGTCATGTCCTATGGGGGCGCCCAGCAATGCAGCGCCGCTCACAGCAGCGGTGACACCTGCAACTGTCACAAGCTCAAATTTATCGCTGTCTCTTGCCCCAAGCTCCTCATACATAAGGGATGCCATTCCGTATATTCCCGCATCCCCGCTGCAGACTATTGCAGCCTGCCTGCCCTTCTCTGCCTCCCGGAATGCCATGGCACAGCGCTCCCTCTCCTTTTTCATGGGAGTGGACATATACTCTTTATCCGGATACCTGTCTTTTATCAGTTTAATATAGGTCTCGTATCCTATTATCACATCTGTTTCAGAAAGAACCCTGTGGGCTTCAATGGTCATCCCTTCTCCGCCTCCGGGTCCTATCCCTACTATATATATCGTGTGTTTATCGCTATTCATCACATGTCTCCTTTAGATAGTTCAGGCCCTTGTCCGTTCCGGATCCTTCGCAGCCACCGCCACTGTCACGCCCTGATAAATAGTTTTTCTGACTATCAGCTTTCCCCCTGCCCTTACGGCTGCTCTTTCACAGACATTGTCCGTGCCCACTGTCTTTTCCACAAATTCAGAGGTATCAAACTCACCCTCCGTTTCCCTTAATTCCCCTGCTGAAAATGTATCAAGCCTCCATCTCCTGTCTGCGCAGATACTCCTTATCCCCTCCTCAGCGGCCTTGATATCTATGGTGGCGATCCTGTCTATAAGCCCTGTATCAAGTAAATGTTTTTCACATGCATCACTTATGCATTCCATCAGCTTTACAGCGGATATGCCCCTTCTGCACCCCACTCCGGCAATGAGATATCTTTTTGCCATTATCAGTGACTTATCCATGTATCTTATTTTCAGCCTTCTTAAAATATCCGTATCGCTGCCGGCATATATGACCACATCAAAGGATCCCTCCGGTTCATTTTCTGCCCATGCTTCCACTGCAATATCCAGCCTCTCACAATTTTCAAAGGGCACTTCTCCGTCATGCTCCACACACAGGACCTTTACTGCCTTACCCGAAAGTATACTGTCATAGGTAATGGCTGTCCGCTCTTTATTAAGTATCACAAAACGTTTTTCCGACGCCCATTCATCAAAGGGCATAACATGCCTTACATGGGAAGCGGCCGTGATCACCACCTCTCCCCCTGTGTATCCCGCAATGATAAAAGAGAGGGCATCGGCTCCCCCCACATGCCCTGACAATACCGGGATCACATGCTTTCCCGTCTCATCCGTGACTATCACTGCCCTGTCACTGATCTTTGACGCAACAAGTCCCGCTATGGCCCTTACCGCTATCCCCACTGCCCCGATAAAGAGGAGATCAAAGCCTGCGTTCCAGGCGTAATAAGTCCTGTCATACAGCGTTCCCGGAAAGATGCGTTCCACCCTTATCTCCTTTACTTCCTCTTCCTTTATTCTTTTACCGATCCTTTTTCCAAGCTCATAACCCCTGTCTGTGAAGGTCATGATCATAAGCCGGCGCATTTTTGTTTCCATATTTTTCCGTATCCTTTATGAACAGATCCTGTAACTGTTCAGAAACCGAAGGGTTCTGAATAGTTACCAGAGCCTTACTTCCGGGCGTCCCTGAAGAGTGTGGAAAATTCCGGATCATAGAGCTTTGACGTTTCATAATCTCCATGTCCTGTCACTTCTCCCACAAGCACCACCGCAAACCTGTCAATTCCGTTCTCCCGCCCTGTTTTACAGAGATCCTTTACCCTGCATCTTAAGATCTTTTCATCCTCCCAGGTCGCCTTATATACTATGGCCGCAGGGGTGTCTGGACTAAGTCCCCCCTTTATGAGGCTCTCCTGAACCTTATCCAGCATACCGGAGCTTAAGTATATGGCCATGGAACACTTATGGGACGCCAGGGCTTCCAGGCTCTCCCTCTGCGGTACCGGGGTTTTTCCCTCAAGGCGGGTGATGATAAGGGTCTGGGACACCCCGGGCAGCGTAAACTCTATATTCATATCCGCCGCCGCCCCGAAGCATGCGCTCACTCCGGGACAGGAATCATAGGTAATACCAAGCTTTTCCAGCCTGTCCATCTGCTCCCTTACTGCGCCGTAAATACTAGGTTCTCCAGTATGGAGCCGTACCGTATCAAGCCCCCTGTCTTCAGCATCCCTTATCACGGCTGTCACCTCATCAAGTGTCATTAAGGAGCTGTCGTATGTCCTGCAGTCCTCCCCTGCACTGTTCAATAACTCCTTATTTATCAATGACCCCGTATATATGATGACATCCGCATTCTCAATAAGCCTCTTTCCCCTCAGGGTTATCAGATCCGCTGCGCCTGCTCCCGCGCCTACAAAATGAACCATTTATTGTAACCTCCTCTCCTTTACAAACTGTCAGAAACTCTCATCCAATGCTAATAAGTTAAGCCCTGTCACCCACTCATCCGTAAGCTTAGCTGACACCTTCCCCAAAAAGTGGTAAGGCTTAACTTTGGGCATTGGCTCTCATCTCGTCAGCTGATACATTAGCGCATTGACTATGGCTGCGGCCACATTGCTGCCGCCCTTTCTGCCCTTTGACAGTATATAAGGCAGTCCGCTTTCCATTATAAGCTCTTTTGCGCTTACCACATTCACAAATCCCACAGGCACAGCAATAATAAGCCCCGGAACATGATAGCCTCCGTCCTTTCCTGACCGCTTATATTTCTCATAGGCTTCATATATGCTGATAAGGGCTGTGGGAGCATTTCCAATGGCGTAAATAACGGGTTTTTCAAGCTCAGAGGCCATCTCCATGCTGACTGCCGCCCTGGTCATCTCCCTTTCCTTTGCTTTTGCTGCTACAGCTTCATCCGCCATATAACACCTTGCCTCTGCACAAAGCTTATTTAACGCGGACTTATTGATCCCCGCCAGAGCCATATTTGTGTCGGTTACTATGACACAGCCCGATGTCAGAAGCTCGTAGGCCTTTGTCAGAGCATCCTCGCTGAATACCAGGTTTTCCGCATAGTCGAAATCCGCTGTAGTATGTATCACCCGCTTTATAACCGGGGCGCTCTTTATTTTACACTCCGCGTCAGATGGCAGGGTCTTAAGCCGTATGCCCTGTCTTATCAGCTCCTCTTCTATTATCTCAAAGCTCCTGCTCTCTATCCTCTCCGGCAGCACATATTCTCTCATAAACAGTTTTTCCCCTGATTTATTCCGTATATTTCCCTGATGAGTCTGTCGTTGTCCTCACTGCTACGTAAGGAGATCCTGTAATATCCTTTTTTCAGGCCTCTGATATTGCTGCAGTCCCTTATAAGTATCCCCTTTTGCAGCAGCCTTTCATACAGGCCGGTTTCACTGTAAAGCAGTATGTAATTGGCGTCACTGCCGTATACCTTTACCCCCGGAAGTGAAAGCGCTTCCGACACCCTCTTTCTCTCCCGGCGTATAAATTCCAGTGACGCTCTCATATATCTTTTTTCCTCCGGAAGGGCACACTCATAATTTAAGCACGAGATCCCTGCCTTCATTGCGGGTGTGGATATATTCCATTCGGGAAGCAGCTCCTCCAGCCTTTCCGCTGTCTCTTCATCCTCAAAAAGCGCATATCCCAGCCTCAGCCCGGCGAGCCTGAAGCTTTTGGTAAATGCCCTGAGTTTGATAAGGGTCCTGCCCCTTATGCCCCCATATTGGTTTCTGTATTCAGCTTCTGTCATGGAAAGCTCTGCAAAGCACTCATCAACAACCAGGATGATCCCCCTGTCCTCACATTCCCTTACAAGCTCTTTATATGTATCCTTTGGGATCAGACTGCCCACGGGATTGGAGGGATTTCCGACAAAGATGATATCCCTTCCCTTTTCCGGTATATCCCATTCAGAGCTCCGTAAAACCTTCAGTATCGAAGATACATCGGCAAATCCGGATTTCTCATCCAGAGGCGCGTATATGATCTTTGCGCCGGTGACCCGGGCCGCTCTCTCGTACCCCCCGTAACATGGGGAAAGAAGCAGCACCCTCCGGGGTCTTATAAGATTACATATTCCGCTTATAAGCTCCGAGGCTCCGTTTCCGCATACGATCTTTTCCGGATTTGTGCCTGTGTATCTTAAGATCGCACACTTAAGTTCCTCACAGAAAATATCCGGATAGATACAGGCATTGCCCGGGTCCTTTACTATATCCTCTATCTGCTTTTTTAACCCATCCGGCCACTCCAGGGGATTGATGCTGACCGAATGATCTGTTTTCACTTTATTACGGTATATGTCACCGCCGTGTACGTAATTTTTCATGCTATTCAGATCCCCATGTCATTAATATCATCACCTCAAATAATACAAACGCCATAAGGGATGTCAGCAGCATCAGCCGGTTGGCCCTTTTGATATCCTCTGTCTCCGGTTCCCTTAAGTTATCTCCGATATATTGCTTTTCAACGGTCTTTCCGAAGTATGAGGCAGGGCCTGCAAGCCTTATTCCCAGAGCACCGGCGCATACGCTCTCGCACTGCGCGGAGTTGGGGCTCTCATGCTTATACCTGTCTCTGATAAAAATCCTGAAGGCATTTTTATGATCAAGATCCCTGCCCCCGGTAAATGCGGCAATTATCATTATGAGAGCACTTATCCTTGATGGAATGAAATTCAGGATATCGTCAAGCTTTGCCGCAAAGTACCCGATATTCCTGTATTTTTCATCCCTGTAGCCTATCATTGAATCCATGGTATTGACGCTTTTATATATCACCCCAAACACGGGACCGCCTATGGCAAGGTAGAAAAGAGGTGCGACCACACCGTCGGAGGTATTCTCCGCAACAGTCTCCACCGCTGCCCTTATGACCCCTTTACTGTCAAGCTTTTCCGTATCCCTGCCCACTATCATTGATACGGCCTTTACCGCCGACTTAAGGTCACCCTGTATAAGGGCATGGTAAACCTTCATGCTCTCGGTATAAAGGCATTTACATGAGAGCATATAACAGCTTATCACCGCTTCAACCATGGCCCCCATGATCATACTGATCCTGTATGCCCCTATGATGACGGGCCCGCATATCAGGGCGGAAAGGGACACTACGGTCACTACTATGATAAGCCCTCTTATCCTGAGAACATTCCCGTTTTTTTTACTGTCGTTCAGGTGATGCTCGAGAAAGCCCGTAAGTCTCCCCATCCACCTCACCGGATGGGGTATCCAATACGGATCTCCTATGATAAGGTCTAGCAGCCACGCAAACGCCAGTGCACCCATGTGGTAATAAATATATATTTTCCAGTTTTCCATTTTTTACAAAGATGTATGGTTATTATTTGACAGGTTCTATAGGATAGCGAATTTTATCGAAAATTCGCTATCCTACAGACCTGTCAGGCTGTACAGGGCAAGGGTAAAAATCATA
This sequence comes from uncultured Lachnospiraceae bacterium, assembly GCA_946407725.1. GTDB lineage: Bacteria > Bacillota > Clostridia > Lachnospirales > Lachnospiraceae > NK4A144. The sequence goes on along the minus strand of CAMJPM010000038.1, from coordinate 7,725 downwards.
ACAAGCTCGCCTGCGCACACGAAATAACCTGCCGTATCCCCGGTCACCCCTCCGAATTCAGTATATGTTTTATGTCTGTAAAAGATAAAAAATAACAGGAGTACAGTCCCCAGAGCCGCAGCGGCATAAGCATCACATATCGCAGCCACCAGGAGAGCCGCTGTAAGTTCAATAGAGAGTATCAGGATCTCCCTCTTTCCTGCCCGTAATGTCTCCTTATTCAACATCCCCTCATCCTTTGCTTTTTTCAGCACCAGGGATGATATGGCGCAGCCACACCTTGACAGAACAAAGACGCCGGCAAGGGGGATATAGCTTTTTAATCCTCTGTCAAAAATGACCGAAAGGGATCCCAGCCATATCATTGAAAAACCGGCAAAACTTATCACCGCGAATGCCCCTATATGAGGATCCTTAAGTATACGCAGTTTTTCTTCCACGGATCCGAATGAATTCTGCGCATCCTTTACATCCATGTAGCCGTCCATATGAAAGCCGCCGGTAACAATGAGGGGAATAAGCGAAACAATACATACCCTTGCCATAAGAGGGAGTGCCAGGACATCAATAAGATACAAGCTGCCGTACATAATAAGCCCTGTTACCGCTCCTATAAGGGGCAGAAAACAGAGAGTATATCTCATGTCCTCTTCCTTCCACTCAAAGTGCGGCACCGGGATCCTTGAAAATATTGAAAAAGCTGTCATCATACTTTTTATCATTTCAGTGTCCACCCTCCCCAGGATGAGGACATATGCTTCCCCTCCTGGAAAGCTGTCGCCGAAGGCGACTGATGAGGGGGCTTAATGACATTCTTTAAGAACGGTCACATCTGCCCTGTCTTTCAGCTCCCTGTTTACATATTCCATAGCCCTGATATAGAGAAGGGTTTCCTCGTCAAAGCCCTCTTCCAATATAAAATCATTAGTGACTGCGATGAGATTTTTAACCTTATCCTTAAGGTTCATTATGTCCTTTGTCACAATCCGTGAGACTTCTTCAGGGGACTTTAATTTCCGCCCCTTTTCCTTTTCAAACATCACATTTGCGCAGAGGTTTGAAACACACTCTATAAGCACTGTGGCTTCCTTTGCCCTTATTCCCGCTATGCAGCCCCTGTCATCCGGGATATTTCCCACATCAAAGGCTCTTTCCACAGTCACAAAGCCCTTTCCCTTTCTTAAAGCCCTATGCTTTTCCACCCTCATGGCTCCCTCTTCTCCAAAGGGTATCATTGTGGCAAGATATATCCTCTTTCCGTCCGGTGAAAGCTCCACTGCGAGAGCTTCCGCTTTTACTGACTTTCCGCTGTCGGGAGTGCCCTTAACAAGTATCATCATGTGAAGCGCTCATACTCCTTTATGCCGTTATCCTTAAATCCGGCCCCGTTTCTGTAAAGGTTAAGGGCGCTGTCCAGAAGCTTGCAGGCCATGATGGCCCCGGTTCCCTCTCCAAGTGCCATATTTCCGTTTATAAGAGGCTTAAGTCCAAGCTCATTTAACACCCTCATAAGCCCTCTTTCCCTTCCGCTGTGGGACGGTATCATATAATCCCTGCATCCCGGACTTACGGCATCTGCAAGATAAGCCGCAACTCCGGTAATAAAGCCATCTATCACCACCGGTATATTATACTTTTGTCCGCCTGTAAATATTCCGCAAAGACCTGCTATGTCCAGGCCACCCACTGCGCTCATGCAGTTAAAGGCCAACTCTGCCCTGTCCTCCGCATCAGTCCTTCCATAGATTTCTATGGCTCTCTTTATCACCCTGATCTTTTTATCAAGACCGGCATCATCAAGGCCTGCGCCCCGGCCTGTGATCTCCCCGGGATCCGCTCCTGTCATAAGGCATAAAAGGGCTGTAGCCGTAGTGGTATTTCCTATACCCATCTCCCCGGTGGCGATAAGATCATAACCCTTTAAGGAGAGCTCCCTTACCAGATCGATCCCGGTCTCAACAGCCCTTTGCACCTCTTCCCTGGTCAGGGCACGATTTTCAAGAAAATCATTGCTGCCCCTTCTTATCCTGTGATTGATCAATCCCGGAACAGCCTCTTCATGATCGATGCCGATATCCACCGGAATGCATTTTATCCCTGCCTCAAGAGCCATAATGTTTGCGGTGCTCTTTCCCTTGCCCAATGCCCTTGCGACCTGCCGCGTCACCTCCGGTCCGCACTGGGATACACCCTCTTTTACAATACCGTTATCCGCGCACATGATGACTAACGCCTTATTTCCGATATGAGGCTCAATGCTGCCCTGCACAGCCCCGATCTTACATATGACCTCCTCAAAATCACCAAGACCGTCTATGGGCTTTGCGATCCTGTCCCATCTTTTTTTTATCTCCCGTAAGATCTTTTCGTTCATTTTTCCCATCTATAAACACAATGTTTTCAGGCATCATTCACAAGTTTCGTATGCGGCTGCTCTGAACAGTTACATCATAACCCCATTATTTCATGGATATATTCCATATCCATGTAATTTCTTATCATTTCCGCAAGCTTATCGTACTCCCTCTCCTTAAAACTTCTGCGGCTTACCTTATCCCCCTTGTATATAAGCCCCTTAGCCTTATAAAGAGCTCTCACCATAACCTCCGCCACCCCGTCTTCATCAAATATGCCGTGGACATAGGTTCCGTAGACATTTCCTCTGCTGCATCCCGATCCGCCGCCGGTAAACTCATCGGGATCCGTCTCCGTCACACTGCTCTTTCCCATATGTATCTCATAACCGCTGTAACCAAGCCCTGACAGACCTCCAAAGATCCCCCCTGTCTTCCCGAACTTATCCCTGCACAGCTCCCTCTTTTTTTCTCCCGTAAGGCAGGTATTTACGGGGAGAAGCTTAAGACCCTCCGTGGTTCCACCTCCCTCGGAATTATCAGGATCCGTAATTTTTTCCCCAAGCATCTGGTATCCGCCGCAAATCCCGAAAACAGGCTTCCCGCCATGCGCAAACTCCTTTACGGCTTCCGCAATTCCCCTGTCCCTTATATATTCCATATCTCCTATCGTATTCTTACTCCCGGGGATGATAAGAAGATCCGGATCCTTTAGATCAAAGGCATCTTTTACAAATCTCACCTCCACGCCTCTAAATTCATCAAAAACATTAAAGTCCGTAAAATTGGATATGTGCGGCAGTCTTATGACGGCAATATCAATATCACCTTTTTTAGTGTTATCAAGCCTTTCAGAGAGTGAATCCTCGTCATCAAGCCTTATATCCATAAATGGAAGCACCCCGCACACCGGGATATTCAGCATTTCCTCTATTCTTTCTATCCCAGGATCCAGTATGGCCTTATCCCCCCGGAATTTGTTTATGACTATTCCCTTTATCCTCTCCCGGTCATTCTCCGGAAGAAGCATTACTGTTCCGTAAAGCTGGGCGAATACACCGCCTCTGTCAATATCTCCGGCAAGTATCACCGGAGCGTCAACAAGGGACGCCACTCCCATATTTACGATGTCATTGTCCATGAGATTTATCTCGGCCGGGGATCCCGCTCCCTCTATCACGATTATCTCGTATTCCTCAGCAAGCCTGTTCAGGGCATTTTTTATCACGGGAATGAATTCCTTCTTTTTTGCATAATATTCCCCGGCATTCATATCAGCGAATACTTCACCGTTTACTATCACCTGGCTCTTCATGTCCCCGGTTGGTTTTAACAGAATGGGATTCATGAATACGGAGGGCATGGTGTGAGCGGCTTCGGCCTGCATGACCTGGGCTCTGCCCATCTCCAGATTGTCAGCAGTCACAAAGGAATTAAGCGCCATGTTCTGGGATTTAAATGGACATACCCTGTATCCCTCCTGCATGAATACCCGGCAGAGCCCTGCGGTGATGAGACTTTTCCCGGCGTTTGACATGGTGCCCTGTACCATTATATATGCGTTTTTTTTCCTATCCGTAGTATTCTTCAAATCTGCCCTTCTCTATACCAAAGAGCTGTTCCATGTATTCCGGACGTATCAGCTCATTCGCTTCACCCATGGCATCTATCTCCCCCGAAGATGAAATACATATCACCCTGTGGGCAGTCTTTTTTACCAGTCCGGCTTCATGCATGGATATCAGCACCGTTATGTTTTTCTCCTTTACAAGCCCTGTCAGGACTTCAAAAAATTCGATCTTTCTTCCGATATCAAGAAAGCTTGCGGGTTCATCCATGATAAGTATCTGTGGCTCCGACACAATGGCTCTGGCAAGAAGCACCCTCTGTTTCTGCCCGTCACTAAGTGTACTGAAATCTTTCTCCCTAAGTTCCCATACACCGATAAGCTCCATGCACTCCCTTATGACCCTTCTGTCCTCATCAGACAGCCCTCCGAAAATTCCGGTAAATCTGTAGCGTCCCACCCTGACCACATCAAAGCCTGTCGTATATTTTGTCTTAACCCTGTCTGTCATCATGACAGATATTATTCCGTAGAGCTCCTTGGCAGAATAGGATACGATATCCCTGTCCCTTATATATACGCTGCCCTCCAAAGGCTTTATAAACCCTGCGGCGGTCTTAAGTATGGTGGATTTTCCCGCTCCGTTTGGTCCGATGAGCGCCGTTATCCTGCCCTTATCCGCGCTGAAATTCACGTTTTTCAAAACAGTGTTTCCGTTATATCCCGCACTCACATTCTTAAATATCAGTTCAGACATTTCCATTCCTCCTTCCAATCATCATGGAAATGACTATGGGAGCTCCGAAAACAGCCGTCACCGTGCTGATTGACAGCTCTGTCGGTGAAAATATGCTTCTGGCTATGAGATCACAGAAAAGGCAGAAAGCACTCCCGAAGAGAAAGGATGCGGGGATAATGACCAGGGGTTTTTCAGATCTGAATAAATTTCTTGCCACATGGGGCATGGCTATTCCCACAAAGGATACCGGGCCTGCAAATGCGGTAACAGAGGCCGACAGAATACTTGATATTATGATGAGGATCATCCTGAACCTGTATGTATTAATGCCCAGGCTCCCGGCATAGCTTTCCCCGAAACAGTATGCCTCCATTGTCTTGGACATAAAGAGTGCTGCCAGAAATCCCGTAACGACCACCGGTATATAGATCTTCGCGTCATTCCAGCCTGCGGCCGAGAATGTTCCAAGGGACCAGTTGTGGAGATTTACTATATTGCTGTCATCCGCAAAGGTCACGATAAAATCGGTTATGGCGGAACAGATGTAACCCACCATGACACCGCACACTATAAGGATGGACATGGAGCTTACCCTTACGGAAACGGCGAGGACAAAGCCGGTGGCAATAAGGGAACCTATAAAGGCAGCGGTCACCAGCATCATGGAATTCATGGCAAAGCCTGTCTTCAGTGCACATACCATAAGGACCGCCACAAAAAGCTTTGCACCGGATGAGATACCCAGGATATAAGGACCTGCTATGGGATTTAGGAAAAAGGTCTGGAGCATGTATCCGGACAGTGCCAGTGCACCCCCTAAGATCATGGCTTCCAGGATCCGGGGAAGCCTGATGTCCAGGATTATCCTGCCGTTTACCGAACCCCTGCCGCCGTTAAGCAGGATCTCCGCTATATCCTTTAGTCCTATGCCTGCGCTTCCGCTTAAGATATTTATTATCACAAGAGCCAGTATCACAATAAAGAGGCCCGCGAATAATATTATGTTTTTTCTATGTTTATACATAATCTGCCCCAATTAATACAACGTTTCTTAAAAAACCGGTCCAAATTCCCGCCCTATAGCACGCACCTGAAAGCCTCGACGCAGCCCGGTTTATCAAACGTCACCCGGGGTTCCGCAAGTGACTGTTCTGAACAGTTAATCCTTAACCTTATACATGAACTGAAGATCCCCGGTATCCCTATCATTTATCACCCTGTACAGATCCGTAATGATATCCGCCACCCGGCTTGTCTTCTGAAACATGTCTGCATTGGAGCAATATACATTTCCCTCTTTTACAGCCCTGAAATCTTCAAATAACGGATTTTTTCCCTTCAGCTCCTCCAGGGTTTTTATACCGCCGTCTATGGTGCCGTTATATATGAGGATATCGGCGTCAACAGTATCCTTATAGAATTTCTCCCAGTCGATATTCATTGTGGAAAGCGCATTGCCGCTCTCGTCTATAATATCTTCACAGGCATATCTGCCCCCTGCAGCCTCTATCATGGATGACACATAATCCCCCGGCTTTCTTATATTGACATATCCGTTGGAGGATAAAAAAAAGAAGGCAACCCTCTTTCTGTCTTCTTTATCTGTCTTTTCGTTTTCAAGAGCCCTTTCTACGGCAAGGACCTTCTTTTCTTCATTTTCAAAAAACTCTTCCGCCTCTTTTTCCTTACCGAGTATTGCTCCGTAAAGCCTGATCCACTCAAGCCTGCCCAGGGGATCTTTTTCATAGCTGGATCTCTCCGTAAGCACCGGGATGCCCAGCACTTCAAGCTCTTCCTTTATTTCGGGAGAATGGGTGATCATCGTGGATTCTATAGCCAGGTCACAGCCGCTTTTTAATATGGCTTCATAATCAGGCGAACTGTATTTACCCACATATTCTATTTCTCCCGCTTCGATCTTTTTCTTTGCCTCTTCTATGGAATAGTCGGATGCGGTGGTTGAACAGGTTTTTATATTATCAAGAGAATCAAGCCCGGCAAAAAAATCCATGGCCGATGAGGCTGCAAGATAAATGTTATTTACCGGCTCACGGATGATCACCGCTCCACTGTCTTTATAACCGCTGTCTGATTTTCCTTCGGGAATGACCACATAATCCGTGCCGTCCGCAATATGGATATGTTTATATCCGCTTTCATCCACTCTCACTTCAAACTGGGTGGCGTACGACACTCCCGGTCTCTTAAAATTCAGCACATACTCTATTTCATGGGGCTTACTCATTGCCACGGTATCGGCAGTCACCGTGATATCTTCATTAAACCCTTTTACGGGTATCTCAAATACGGAATTTCCCTCACTGTTTACCGGCTCATAGCGTTTTCCGTCCACTATCATATAGTCATAACAGGGGCTGCTCCATTCAACTGCTGCAATGATGGTTCCGTTTCCTTCCCTGATCTTTGTGGGAGAAGTGACTGACGCCCTGCCGCTTCCCCCGGAGAGGGTCACCTCTGCGGTCATTTCATCTTCGGTAACTTCCTCTCCGGTTTTATTTTCAGATTCCTCTTCCCCATTATAGGCTTCCGGATCCGATACCTTTACCTTATGGTCATACCATACCTGCTTTTTCCCTATAAGAGCCACATCAAATTCTTTATCAAGACAGGGCACCGGCACATCAAAGGCATATACCTCTTCTTTGCTCCCGTCATCATAGGTGACCTCCTCAGCCTCCGGTTCTATAAGGACCGCTCCCTCCTTCTCTGCGTCTTCAGCCAGTCCGTAAAACAGGTTTAAGACATTTTTTGACGGCATCACGATATGTATCATCATATTGCCGTCCTTTACCGTGAGTATTCCCCTGCCCTTCCAGGCTTCATTCACATGGAACATGGAGCTGTCAGTGTCAAAGGAAGCAAGATATTCTCCGTCTTCCACCGGAGCCTTGTCTTTTAGCGGAGCCTTGTCTTTTAGCGGAGCCTTTTCCCCGCTGCCGCATCCCATAAGAAGCGCCGCAAGTATGGCTGTAAAAAGGATAAAATTCAGTAAGCCCTTTTTCATTTTATTCTATCGCCTTATCTATATGCTCTATATATATCTT
>CAMJPM010000037.1 GCA_946407725.1 uncultured Lachnospiraceae bacterium | reverse complement strand
AGGCAGAAAAGAAGGCAGAAAAGAAGGCAGAAAAGAAGGCAGAAAAGAAGGCAGAGAAGAAGGCAGAGAAGAAGGCAGAAAAGAAGGCAGAGAAGAAGGCAGAGAAGAAGAACGTAAGAATACGGAAGCAGAGAGGAAGCGTGCAGATAAAGCTGAAGCCGAGCTTGCAAAGTATAAAGCAAAATTCGGAGAAATAGCTTAAAGAGCTTCTTTGCCCTAAGGCATGGCCGCTGTACATCTTCCTGAAATGCGGCAGCTTTCTAACAGGAATTAGAAATAACGATGGACAGGCCGACCTATGCCGGCCTGTTTTGACGGAAATAGTAAAGGTGCCAGGTAATGATAAAGACACCGGAATGGTGGATAGGGTAATCAGAAAGGCAGAAAAAGTGAAATGAAGGATCTTATAGTATTTTATTCTCTGGAAGGTAATACGAGATATGCTGCAGAAAGGATCAGAGACCGTGTGGGTGCGGATATGCTGAGCCTTGTCCCAAAGAAAGAAATAAAGAGTAAAGGATTTGCAAAGTTCATATGGGGTGGGAAAAGTGCGATAATGGGAGAAAAACCCGAGCTTGAAAAATACGATGTGGATCTTGGTGAGTATGACCGGATCATATTCGGGTTTCCCGTATGGGCGTCAAATTTCACGCCTCCCATCAGGACTTTTATCAATGATAACCTGGAAGCAATCAGGGAAAAGAGATTTGCTGCTTTTGCATGCCAGAGCGGGAACGGTGCAGAAAAGGCATTACAGAAGCTGGCCGGATGCCTGGGGGACATTGAATTTGAACAGACTGCTGTGTTTATAGATCCGAAAGCGAGAAAGAGTAAAGAAACCGATGAGCGGATTGATAGTTTCTGCGAGTCACTAAAAGATGACAGATACTAATCTTCCGTGTTGTTTCCAAACAGAAACAGAAAATATTGTGGAAAAGTTTGCAAAACAGTCGGCGGGTAAAGGGTATGGCACATGAAAAAGAGGGATCAATATGAAGTTCTATGTAGATTTTGATGATTGTCTGTGTGAAACAGCCAGAACATTTGTCAGGATCGTTGAAGAAATGTTCGGGAAGGTTGTTCCTTATGAAAAGATCCGTTTCTTTAATCTTCAGGATTCATTTGGACTTACGGATAAAGAATACGGGCAGCTGATGATCGAAGGACACCGCCCTGAGGTTCTCCTCTCTTACGCAGAAACTCCCGGAGCTTCTCAGGTACTAAATGAATGGATGGATCAGGGACATGAGGTTTCTATTATAACCGGCCGTCCATTCAATGCTTATGATGCATCCAGAAGATGGCTTGATGAACATGGATTAAAGAATGCACCCCTGTTTTGCCTGGATAAATACGGCAGGGATTCATTTATCAAAAACAGCGTTTTTAATCTGAAACTGGAAGATTATTACCGGATGAGGTTTGATTATGCAATAGAGGATTCTCCTTTGGCTTTCAGGTATTTTGAACATTTGCCCAATCTGAAGGTTATGGTTTATGACCGTCCATGGAATCGGGAATACGAGCTGACGGATAAAAACTATTCCCGCTGTTATGACTGGGAAGCCATTAGGATTAACCTCAGGCCCCATGCCTGAGGTTAATCCTGCTACGCAGGACACGTTTCCTGTCGGAAACGTGCCATATCACTACGGATTTTTTCTGAAAGAAAAAATCCTCCGTTCACACTGCAGCTTCTCGGAAGAGGCGGCAGGAGATGAGCTTGTCGATAAGGGGGATAAGCTGGTCTATGGGGACGTTTATGATATTTGATATATCGATGAGATCATTCGTGCCGTCGGCATAGGCTATAAGATCCTTAAGGGCCAGGGTCTGCTGGTAGGTGGTCTTGTTGGACATGTTGGGAACCAGGCCCCGGCGGCCTAACTGCGGCTCCCCCAGAGTGGTGACCTTATAGTTTTTGTTGTATTCCAGGGCGTTTATCACCTTTTTCATCACATCAAATGAACCCTGCAGGCCTGCAGGTGATATAAAGTCCAGATTGTCAGCGCTGGTGTGGTATTCCGGAAAAACATGGTATTTTGACCGGCAGAAGGCCACCATAGGCACATCCACGCCGGGAGCCTGATACTGTCTTTCATCAGAACCCCTCTTGGTATAATCGTAGTCCCTGTAATCGGGATCGTGGAATTTAAGCACATTCTGTAAAACCTTGTCCGCAAGGGTATTGGCGTATCTTGAGTGTACCAGGGAATAAGCTCTGTCATCTCCCACGCAGGTCAGATTAAAGGCAGCCTTCACATGGGACTTGAGGTGGTGCAGGTTTTTGCTGATATAGGTCAGGGCGCCTATGGTTTCGGGAGCCAGTACCAGACGATAGCTGAATCGCCGGTTTTCCATGGAGTTTAGGAATCTGGCAAGCTCTATGATCAGGCTTGGACCGGAACACTCATTATTTGCCATGGAAGGATGGCAGGTATAGCTGGAAAAGAAGATCTCCTCGTCCCGTTCCCCGGGAAGGAGGATCTCTCCGTAAGTCAGACTTCCGTCCTTAAGGGAGGAATCAATATAAATGTGATAATCTCCCTCCTTCAGCTTCAGAAAATCGTTATGTGACATGCAGAAGCCCCAGCGCTCAGCGTAATAGCTGGAGGCATAGGGAATGAGGTCCGGCTGGTCGGGAAGAGTCACTATATGCTCCTTTAACTCTTCAAGAGACACGGTTTTATCCACCGGAATGCTGTAATGCAATATGTTGAGATTGTTCTTTTTGAATTCGCAGATCACTTCTCCATCGGGAGTTCTTATGAAAGCGTCATTGATATTCCATTCCTTTGGAACCGTCCAGTCCAGGACAGGAGTGCCTGTCTTTACCTCATGCATCTCAAAGGGCACTTCAGGCAGCTCTCCCTGAAGTATGCGGAAAGTCTCCCTTACTCCGTTACCGGTAATGCTCCTGCAGATGGGAAAGAGCTTTTCACAGAGTTCATACATTCTTCTTCCTTCATTCATGGTATTTCGATGTCACTCCCTTCTTAATACATTAAGTCCACTGATTTACCGTCAAAGCGGCCTTATAAGCTGCATTAACCAGCTGACGGGCACAGGTCTCTTAAAAAACACTCGCTGCATTTCGGTTTCCTTGCGGTACATACAGTCCGGCCGAGGGTGATGAGCTGCAGATTAATGGCTGACCACTGGCTTTCCGGAAGCTTTTTCATAAGATCAAACTCTATCTTTACCGGATCCTGCTCCTTTGTAAGACCCAGTTTATTTGATATCCGCTTTACATGGGTGTCCACAACGATGGAGGGAATATGGAAAACATGGGTCCTTACCACGTTGGCGGTCTTTCGACCTACACCGGAAAGGCTTGTAAGATCCCCGATATCAGAGGGTACTTCATCATTATATATAAAGTGGAGCCGCCCGCAGGCCTCAATTATATGGGTGGCTTTGGCATGATAAAAACCCACGGAGTGTATATCCTTTTCCAGCTCCGAAATATCTGCATTTGCAAAATCCTCAATGCTTTTGTATTTCTTAAACAGATCTTTTGTCACCATGTTCACCCTCTCATCCGTACACTGGGCGGAAAGCATGGTGGCAATAAGAAGCTCGTAGGGCTTTTCATAGTCAAGTGTTGGTTCCGTAAAAAGCCCGTATTCCCTGTTAAGCCTTTCTATTATGGCCGCATGTTTTTTTGTCATGATACGATGTCCATCAAATTCTTAAGATCCGTAAGCTCCCGAAGGATATCCTTTTTCGTATGGGAGGTGTCCGGCAGCTTCTCAGCTTTTTCAATAAGTGAATTAAGGGATACCCTGTCCTCTTTTTCCATATACATGCGCCCGGTCATCAGATACGTTTCTTTTATGTCGCTGCCGCAGGAAATGGCAAAACACAGGAGCTTTTCCGCTTCCACGGTATACCCGATCTTCATGTATTCCATCGCCAGGTTGTTCAAAAAGCGGCAGAGTGTGGTGTAGCGCATATCCGCCCGGGACAGCTCTTCCATATTTTTATTGCCGTAGGCCATACGTATATCGGTATTGGTAATGCCGGAGAGATCCAGAACCTTTTCATTTTCAAGGATCTTTAAGGTCTCCTGGTATTCCCTGACCCTGGGGTTATTGGTTGGAATATCAAGGGGCAGATCCCCGGGAAATTCAATAAAATCCAGGTCTCCCACGGGATGGGAAGGGGCCTTGTAGGAAGAGCGCTCCTTTTCCCAGAATTCCTCCATGGCCTTTTTAGAGCGGGCATTGCTCCTTCTTATAGCATTATTTATTACAAGTCCCATGAGGACAACACTTGTCAAAGTCAGAAGTTTCATCTATAATTGGTATGTTTTACATAAAAGTATTAATAATAACCGCAATATATAGTGTTAAGGAGCAGCAGTAAAGTTATGAATTTTTTTAAGTTTTTTAACGGGAGAAACAAGCGGGCAATAGCATCAGCAATAGTCATAGTGCTTATTCTGGCCATGATCCTCATGTTTCTGCCCGGGAGGTAGAAATGCTTACCCCTTGTGCGGAAAACAGGAACTATCTATAGATTATAGCATATATACAGAGAGGATAGTATGAAAATAAATATCAGATGTGTGATGTTTGCCCTCCTGTTCAGTCTGTTGACGGGAACCGCTGTTTTCGGGGCAGAGACAGGAGAGGCAGTGATAAAGGAAGGAGTGTATGCCGGTAGTGTTGATCTTTCCGGCATGACTGAAAAAGAGGCTGAGGAAGCGGTAAATGAGTATGTGGAATCTCTGGAGAATGCGGAGCTGGAGCTTATCTGTGTCAGCGGGAATTCCGTCAGTATTACCCCTAAGGAACTGGATGTTTCCTGGGTGAACCCCGAAATTGTGAGAGAAGCGGCATCCATTGGCAGATCAGGAAATGTTATAAGGAGATTTAAGGATCTGTCTGACCTGAAGAAGAACAGAAAGGTTTTTGATATTAATTTTGCCGTGAATGAGGAAAAGGTACGGCAAATTATAAATGACAGATGTGTCCACTACAATACAAAGGCCAAAAATGCCGAGCTGATACCCGGTGATAACGGACAGTTCACCATAATAGAGGGTGAAAACGGCCAGGAAGTCAATGTGGAGGAAAGTGTTAAGGTTGTTACCGACTATATAGGAAATGACCTTAAGGGAGAGCATGATATCATCCCTCTTGCCGTGGATACGGTAAAGCCCAGGGGAGATACCGAGACCCTTTCAAAGATAAAGGACAAGCTCGGAACATATACTACAAAATATGAGAGCAGCGGGGCCGACAGAAGCGCCAATGTGGCCACGGGCTGCAAGCATATAAACGGGACCATTCTCTATCCCGGTGAGCAGTTCTCCGTATACGAGCATGTAAGCCCCTTTACAGAGGAAAACGGATATCATCTGGCGGGCTCTTATCTGAACGGACTGGTGGTGGAATCCCTTGGAGGCGGCATCTGCCAGGTTTCCACAACCCTTTATCAGGCGGTGCTGAGAGCCGAGCTGCAGGTGGATGAGAGAAGCAACCATTCCATGGTGGTGGACTATGTGCCCCACGGCGGGGATGCGGCCATTGCCGGTACCGCTAAGGATTTCAAATTTACCAATAATACCGAGTATCCCATCTACATCGCGGGACAGACCGGAGGAAAGGCCATCACATTCTCGATCTACGGCGTGGAAACAAGGGATCCCAATAGGTCGCTGGAATTTGAGAGCGTGGAGCTGTCAAGGGAGGATCCTGTGGGAGACAAGATCATAGGAGATTCTTCCCAGCCTGCGGGGTATGTTCACACCCAGTCGGCGCATGTGGGATACCGCTGTGAATTCTGGAAGATAATTAAGGAAAACGGTCAGGAAGTAGACAGAAAAAAGGTAAATACCAGTAATTATAAGGCTGTTCCCAGAACAATAACCATAGGCACGGCTACGGATAATGCGGTAACAAAGGCTGCCCTCAGTAATGCCATTGCCACCCAGAACAGCGACTACGCAAAGGCTGTTGCGGCATCTGTCAAGCTGGACGGCGGAGCAAGTGCCCTGGCTGAACAGCAGCTGGCGGCGGCAGCGGCTGCAGGCGCTGTGGTACCCCCTCCTGCGGCTGCCGGAGCTGCGGAAGGACAGCAGGTACAGCAGGATAACGGTGGAGCGCAGCAGCAGGAAGCACCGCCGCAGGAAGAGCATCATGAGGAACAGCATGAGGAGAATCACAGCGTTCCCGATGATGAAGACGGTTGATATATGGCGGCTTTACCCGGTGATGAAATAGTTTTAAGCAAATGGACCGCCCTTAAGGGGAGTGCCCTTATAGCAAAGGAAAAAGCTGCGGAATTAAAGGAATATTTTTCCTCTTATTTTACAGAGACAGTAACGGGATTTGACGGATACCTGTCTGTTTTGAAGGAACAGGGTATCGCGGAGGAATTTGGCGCAAATTTCGTAAAAGAAACGGGAAGTGGCGGAATTTACGGAGCTCTCTGGGAAATGGCCGCAGAATCCGGCGTGGGGATCGAGGTGAACTTAAGGGATATCCCCATAAGGCAGGAAACGGTGGAAATTGCCAATTTTTATGATTTTGATCCCTATCTTCTGCTGTCCGGAGGATCGTTGCTCATCACCCTGAAACAGGGCTATGGTCTGGTGAGAGCTTTAAGGGATGAGGGAATAAACGCAGCGGTCATCGGACGTGTAAATGACAGCAATGACCGGGTGGTGGTCAACAAGGGCATCAGGCGCTTCCTGTCGCCGCGCTATACAGATTCGATAGAAAGGATATATCATGGATAAAAAGGAAATGCGTATCAGGATCCTGAAGGCCATTGAGCATGAGGCCAGGGTGGATATTTCAGAACTGGCAGTGCGTCTGGGGATGGAACAGTCAGATATCTTAAATGAAATGAATGAGATGGAGAAAGAGGGCGTGATCTGCGGATACCTGACACTGGTTGACTGGGACAAGACCGACGAGCAGACTGTGACAGCCCTTATAGAAGTCAGGTGTACACCCCAGAGGGGACAGGGCTTTGACGTTGTGGCGGAGCGTATATACAAATTTGCAGAGGTGAACAGCGTTTATCTTATTTCCGGCGGCTTTGACCTTCTGATAACCATTGAGGGCAGGACCTTAAAGGAAATATCCCGTTTTGTTACTGAAAAGCTGTCCGCCCAGGAAGCGGTACTCTCCTGTGCCACCCACTTTATCTTAAGGAGATATAAGGATCACGGCACTGTTCTCGCTAAAAAGTATGAAGACGAAAGGCAGCTCATTACACCATGAGAGATCCCATAGCCAGAAAAGTCACGGAACTTAAGCCTTCCGGTATAAGAAAATTCTTTGATATAGTAAGTGAGATGAAGGACGCCATTTCCCTTGGCGTGGGGGAACCGGATTTCGACACCCCCTGGCACATAAGGGATGAGGGTATATATTCCCTTGAAAAGGGCAGAACCTTCTATACCTCAAATTCCGGCCTGAAGGAGCTGAGAAGCGAGATATCAAAGTATGTGGAGGCCTCCCAGGGCATAAACTATGACCCTGTGTCGGAGGTTCTTATTACAGTGGGCGGATCTGAGGCCATCGATCTCGCCTGCAGGGCATTGCTCAACCCCGGAGATGAGGTTATAGTGCCCGAACCCAGCTATGTTTCCTATGTACCCTGTGTCATTATGGCGGGGGGAGTGCCTGTGACCGTGGATCTGAAAGAGGAGAACGAGTTCCGGCTGCAGCAAAGTGAGCTGGAAAACGCCATTACGGAGAAGACAAAGCTATTGGTGCTGCCCTATCCCAATAACCCCACGGGGGCTATAATGGAGAAGGAGGATCTTGAAAGACTGGCGGATCTTATCATTAAAAACGATATTTACATCATCAGTGACGAGATCTATTCCGAGCTCTCCTATAAGGAGAAGCATGTGAGCATCATCTCTCTTCCGGGAATGAAGGAGAGAACCATATATATCAACGGTTTTTCCAAAGCCTATGCAATGACCGGATGGAGGCTGGGTTATGCCTGCGGACCGGAAAATATCTTAAAAGAAATGACAAAGCTCCATCAGTTCTGCATCATGTGTGCCCCGACTACCAGCCAGTATGCGGCAATAGAGGCACTCCGGCACGGGCAGCGGGACGTGGATGAGATGAGAGAGGCATATAACGGGCGCCGCCGCTTCCTTATGCACGAATTTAAGGAAATGGGGTTAAAATGCTTCGAACCCTACGGTGCTTTTTACGTATTTCCGAGCATAAAGGAATTCGGAATGTCGAGCGAAGACTTCTGCACAGAGCTTCTTAAGGAAAAGAAGGTGGCAGTGGTGCCGGGCACGGCTTTTGGTGACTGCGGAGAGGGCTTTGTGCGTATTTCCTATGCTTACTCCATAGACAATCTGAAGATCGCCCTGGAGAGGATCAGGGAGTTTTTACAGGAACGAAGAGGATAGGGCAAGGAGGACCAGCCGCTGTGAAGATGCGGAGAACCCTATATTTAAAATTCCTTTTTATATACGTTCTCTTTGGTATAGCTGCATTTATAGTGACGGCCACCTTCACCAGTGAACGCACCTTAAGGCATCTGACTGACCATTACGCAGCCTCCCTGTACAGGGAGGCAAGTCTTATTGCATCCAATTATGCGGTGCAGATATACAGGAAGGACGAGGACGCCAAGGCCGATGCGGTGCTGGAGCTGCAGGCCATAGATACTTATATTTCCGCCGAAATCTGGATAATTAACAACGGCGGAAGGGTTCTTTTTAATTCCAGACAGAAAACGGATTACAGCAGTTCTCCGGTTTACAGCGATTTTGATCCCGCTGTATCCGGAGGCTATTATATGACAGGCAACTTTTACGGAGCCTTCAGTGAAGATGTCTTAAGTGTATTTTCTCCCATCACTTCAAATTTCAAGGTCATCGGATATGTGGTGATCCACCAGTCCATGAAGTCCATAATAGCTTCAAGAAACGAGATACTTAATATTGTTTTTGTCACATTGGGGATAATCCTGCTGTTTTCGCTGGGGATCCTCTTAGGCTTCACGGTATTTGTTTATACACCCCTTAAAAAGATAACCAGGGCTGCGGAAGAATACGCCAGCGGGAACATGTCCTATTCCCTGGATGAAAGCCACCGCCACGATGAAATGGGATATCTGGCCGGCACCCTTAACTATATGGCAAGCGAGATAGGGAAAGCGGAGGATAACCAGAAAAAGTTCATTGCAAATGTTTCACACGATTTCCGCTCCCCACTTACCTCCATAAAAGGCTATCTGACGGCTATGCTGGACGGTACCATACCTCCGGAGATGCATGAAAAGTATATTTCCATTGTTTCCAATGAAACCGACAGGCTTACGAAGCTGACAAACGGCCTGCTGGAATTAAACACCCTTTCAAACAAGGGCTCCATGGTGCTGGAAAAAACCAGCTTTGACATAAATGCCATTATAAAAAGGACTGCCGAGACTTTTGGAGGTACCTGTACGGCAAAGAGGATAAATATCGAGCTGGTGCTTACCGGGAAAAAGCTCTTTGTTACGGCGGATATGAGCAAGATACAGCAGGTACTCTATAATCTCCTTGACAATGCCATAAAATTCTCACATACGAATTCCATAATAAAGATAGAGACTACCGAAAAGAATGAAAAGATCTTTGTTTCAGTGAAGGATCATGGCATAGGTATTCCGAAGGAGTCACTCAGCAAGGTATTTGACCGCTTCTACAAGACAGATCTTTCCCGGGGCAAGGACAAAAAGGGCACCGGTCTCGGTCTCTCCATAGTAAAGGAGATAATCCAGGCCCACGAAGAGAATATCAACGTGATCTCCACAGAGGGTGTGGGAACCGAGTTTATTTTCACATTACCTAAAAGTAGTATTGAGTACTAGGTTTGATATTAATTATAGCGAAGATATCAAACTTGGCGAAATAACGAGCAAAAATATCTGCGATGTTTTTGCGAGTATACAGCATGGGGTATTTTGGTACGTAAAGAGATGGCGCAATCGGCAGGTGACATGATATGCATTACGGCAACATAAAATACTACGACATAGCAGACGGGGCGGGGGTGAGGACCACCCTTTTTGTTTCAGGCTGTACTCATCACTGTGAGGGCTGTTTTCAGCCGGAAACCTGGGATTTTGATTTCGGAAGTGTGTTTACGCCAAAGGAAGAAGATGAGATAATAGCCTCATTAAAGGATGAATACGTGGAGGGACTGACGTTACTCGGTGGAGAGCCCTTTGAACCTGAAAACCAGAAGGTGCTGCTTCCTTTCTTAAGGCGGATAAAAGAGGAGGTTCCGGAAAAGACCATCTGGTCATATTCCGGATATACCTGGGAGGAACTGACCGACCCGGAGAACGGGCGCTGCCATACAGAGGACACGCTGCCGCTCCTTAAACTTCTGGACGTACTGGTGGACGGGGAATTCCACATCGAGGAAAAGAGCCTTATGCTCCGGTTTAAGGGAAGTGCCAACCAGAGGGTTCTGGACGTGAAAAAATCCTTAAAAGAAAGCAAAGCGGTGCTTTCGGTATATAATGAAAAAGAACAGGCCGGAATCGTTTAAATTGTTCTTTTTTTAATACATAATTTTTTTTAAAAGTCCTAAAGTAATATCAAAATTTACCGATAAAGTAAATGTAACCGGAAACAACACTGCGGCACGGACGCTGCGGCATCACTGATATGGAAAGGAGGAGTCGACATGCGTATTGATACATTATCACAGATTCAGCAGGTATACGGATCAAAGCCGAAAAGGAAAGCGGCTAATATGTCCGGAGTTAGTTACGGAAGGGATGCTGTAGAGATCTCCAGCATCGGAAAGAGCTTCCAGATAGCAAAGAATGCAGTAAACAAGGCAGATGATATTCGAGAGAGCAAAACGGCTCCCTTGAAGGAACAGATCAAGGCCGGAACATACAATGTATCCGGAGAGAGCTTTGCGGATAAGCTTATGGAGAAGCTTGGGCTTTAATAATCTGCAAGAGAGGTAGTTTCAGTTGGCAAGCCTGATGGAAGAACTGATCCGCGTGTTGAACGTGGAGGAAGAAAAGTATAAGGACCTTCTTGAACTATCAAAAAGGAAAACCCCTGTAATAGTAGAGGGGGATATTGAGAAACTTCAAAAAATCACGGATGAGGAACAGATTATTGTCGATGAAGTAGCCAATCTGGAGACCAGTCGGCTTTCGGCGATGGAAGATATCGCCAATGTGCTTAACAAGGATGTTAAGACTTTGAAGCTCTCTTATCTCGAAGAGGTACTCGGGAAAAGACCGAAGGAACGTGAAGAACTCGCACGAGTCCACGACCGGCTCAAAGCCACAATCGGTGAGCTGATGGTGATAAATGACCAGAATCGCGAACTGATCCGTCAATCCCTGGATATGATCGATTTTAATCTGTCACTGGCAAAGTCCATGAGGACTGCGCCGGAGACCGGAAATTATACAAAGAACGCAGCAAATGCGGGAAGTGTACTCGGATCCGCCCAAGGTGGCTTTGACGCCAAACAGTAAGGCTATATGCCGGAAAGTTTATGTGAGGTGATCATATGCCGCTTATGGGCGCTCTTTATGTAGGAGCTTCTGGCTTGCAGACAAGCCAGAATGCCCTTAATACAACAGCACACAACCTTGCGAATATAGATACCAAGGGTTATACCAGACAGCAGGTCTATCAGGGAAACCGGGATCTGGTGGAAGTCGGAAAGTCTTATAACAATAAGCTTCAGACGGGACTTGGCGTTGCATATACAGATGTACGAGCAGTCAGGGATGAGTTCCTGGATCTGCAGTACAGGACAGAATCAGGCAGGTCTGCCTATTATTCCACAAGTTATGAGGTAATACAGGAAATAAACACTCTCTTTGGGGAAACCGAAGGGGCTGAATTCCAGACTTCCCTGCAGGATCTCCGGGATGCTTTCGAGAACCTGTCGAAGTCTCCTGCAGACGCCACGGTACAGGCCGCCATAGTCAGTACGGCTTCCCAGTTTCTGGACAGGGCAAATGCGGTATATACCGATCTTGCGAAGTATCAGAGCAATCTTGACCAGCAGATCAGGGATCAGGTGGATAAGATCAATGAATACGCAAAGGAAATTGCCGAATTAAACGAGAAGATAAGTGTCTATGAGATTTCGGGAATAGAAAGCCCCAACGACTTAAGGGATGCCAGGGATGAGATATTGGATGAGCTTTCCGCCTACGGAAGGATCACATACAGAGAGGATCTCTATGGCAGGGTAAAGGTGTTCTTTGAGGGAATTACCCTGGTGGATGAAAACGAAACCAATCCCATGGAGGCCAAGGTTCTTTCCGGGGATGAGGAAAGCGGTTATGTTACACCGGTATGGCCCAAGTATCATGATCAGAAGGTGTTTAATGAGACCCAGCCTGTAAATGCTGACATAGGCTCCGATAACGGATCCCTGAAGGCACTGTATTATACAAGGGGGTATAAGAGCGGAACCTGGAAGGATGTACAGGATAGCTCATATCCTTCAGCTGACTGGCCGAATTCCGGCTTTGAAGCTTATAACGAGCAGGGCAAGATCTCTTTTGTGGGACCTGCCGGTTTCAGTGTTTCGGAAATACAGGCAGAGTTTGACAATCTTGTCCATAACATCGTTACGGCTGTCAACGATCTGCTGACAGAAAACCACACCAACGATTCACCGGAGCTTTTTACCAGGATCACAGTCCATGACAACACCACTTCCACAGTTGGCAGGACCTGTGAGGAGATAGAGCAGTTTCCGCTGGAGGATGAGTTTAGCACATATACAACCGCAAACCTTATGATAAATAAGGATCTGCTCCGGCAGCCCACTCTTATGAGCAACGGATTTATCAGGGAAGATCAGACTGTGGACTATGAAAAGGCGAAGCAGCTGGCGGATTTGTTTACCGAGGACAAGGTGCCCTTAAATCCCACCACCGTTACAGAGCTCAATTATGAAAACTACTATATAGACATAGTGGCACGTTACGCAAATACGGGAAATACCTACAGGAGCGTAAGCGAAGCCCAGGATGCAGCGGTAATCTCCATAGAAAATTCAAGACAGCAGGTGGTGGGCGTATCTGATAATGAAGAGCTCACAAAGATGATAAGGTTCCAGAATGCATACAATGCCAGCAGCCGTTATATCAATACCGTAAACAGTATGCTGGACACATTGTTTAATTCACTTTCATAAATCCGAAGTATAAGGAGAGGAGGAAAGTTTGAAAGTAATACTTTCAAACTTTCATCGGTGCCGCGGCAGGCACGTCACCGATGAGCACACTTGCCTGCGGCAAGGTACAGAAAATGGGAACATCACAGTTTTTCGGACTGATGATCGGATATTCAGGACTTACTGCATATCAGGCAGCTGAAAATACGGTTGCGAATAACGTTGCAAACGTGGAGACAGATGGCTATTCCAGACAGTATACCCAGAGAAAGGCATCAGACGCTCTCCGTACCTATACCTCTTACGGTATGCAGGGAACCGGCGTAACGGTTACAGGTATAGAGCAGTACAGGAATATATACTTCGATAATAAATACTGGTCCAATAATTCTGATGTGGGAAGGTATGAGACCCACGAGCTCTACATGTCGAGGATAGAGAAGTATTTTGAGGATTCCTCATCAGTAAACGGGTTTTCCACTATTTATAATAATTTCTTTTCAGGGCTTGAGGAGCTTGCAAAGGATCCGGGGCAGACTACTACCAGGACAGCATTTCTTGGAACAGCCCAGACCATGACTGAATACTTCAGGACTATGTCCGCAAATCTGCAAAATGAGCAGATGTCCATCAACGCCGAGATAAAGACTACGGTTGAAAGGATAAATACCATAGGAGAAGAGATCGCTTCCCTGAATAAGCAGATAAACCTGATAGAGCTGAAGGGCACATCGGCAAATGAGCTTAGGGACAAGAGGGCTTTACTGGTGGATGAGCTTTCAAAGATCGTGGATGTGGAGGTCTCCGAGGTTCCGGTATTAAATGAGGCTGACAATAACAAGCCCACGGGAGCCAACCGTTATATTGTAAAGATAAGTAACGGCAACACCCTTGTTAATACTTATGATTATAATACCCTGGAGCTCGTAGGCCGGGAACCGGATGAAAAGCGCAATCAGTGCGATGTGGACGGTCTTTATGACATACGCTGGAAAGAAACCCTTTCGCCCTTTAGTGTTCTGGCAGATAATCTCTCCGGCACCCTAAAATCCCTTATTGAGCTGAGGGACGGAAATAACAATGAAGCCCTGTCCGGACTGACAGGGGATGCGACTACCGCTACGGGAAGCGGAACTCCCACGATAATAGGACATGCCGGAGATACTTCTTTCAGTATGTATAAAACAGCAAAGCCGGGGACGGATCTGGAAAGAGAGATCGCTGATCTGGACATACCGGAATCGGGTTCCATTACCATAGGCGGGCACCAGTATTATTATTCCGGATTTGAGGTGGAGCAGGTACTTAATAGCGGAGTACCCGCAACTGATGCAGACGGTAACTGGTTATATGTATATAAATTCAACAATCTGACACACGTGGATTCCTCGGGCAATAAACAGCCGGGATTAAGGGGAGACCTTATGACCGAGCAACCGGTATATGTGGGACAGAATGTGGATTATCAGGGCATTCCCTATTATATGAGCCAGATGAACCAGTGGTTAAGGGAGTTTGCCTACAGGTTTGATGACATGGAAAAGCAGGGAGAGGATCTGAACGGGGATCCCATGGATATCTCATTTTTCCAGTACAAGGCTTCGGATGGCACTCTTTCCCAGCTTAATGAGGATTACAGCTCTTATTCGTTCAGCACCAGTACTACTTCGCTGGCAAATTACTATTTCCTTACGGCAGAGAATTTCTATGTAAATCAGGATATCATTAAGGATCCAAGGCTCATGAGCACCACAGTCACTGACGGGGATATCAATACGGACTCCAGCGATATAGTAGATAAGCTTCTGGAGATAAAGGACAATAAATCCGTGATGGAATACAGGGGATGTACCTCGGCTGAGTTCCTGACATGTATACTTTCGGATATTTCCTTAAATACCATGAGCTCAAAGACCTTTAAGACCAACAGCAGCAATATTCAGGCGGCTATCCGGAACCAGAGGGATTCGGTATCCTCCGTGGATGATGATGAGGAAGCACTGGATCTGGTAAAATTCCAGAATGCATATAACCTGAATGCGAAAGTAATCCAGACAATGACCGAGATATATGACAGGCTTATACTTCAGACCGGGGTATAATAGCAGGGCAACAGGGGGATCCATATGAGAATCACTAATCAGATGATTGATAATGTATCCGTATATAATATGAATACAAATAAAACGAACCTGGACAGACTGAATAACCAGATGTCCAGCAGGAAGAAGTATTCCGAACCCATGGATGATCCGGTAACGGCCATAAGATCCTTAAGGTTCCGGGGAAGTCTTTCCGAGCTTACACAGTATCTGGAGAAAAATGTTACAGACGCTTCCAGCTGGACTGACAGCACCCAGACTGCCATAGATACATCAAAAGAGCTTATGCGTTCCCTGAAGGCCGAGTATGTTTCTGCTTCCAATGGTACCAATGAAACCTCTGACAGATGGACTTATTATGAAAACATGCTTAACGTGGTGAACGAATTATTTTCCGTTGGAAACAGCACCAACGAGAACCGTTATATCTTTACAGGCGCGAGAACTTTGGACAGCCTGACCTTTACCGATAAGAACTTTGCTGACAGAGCGGAGGCAACAGGCGGGATATATCTGGATGATCATGTAGATACCTATAAATACAGGAGTATAAAGGAGAACTTTGAGCTGGAGGATGTGGAGAGCTATTCGTATACGGCTAGAACGGATAAGACGGGGTCAAACGGGTCCAGCGGCGTTAAGGAGAATGAAATAGTAGCGCTTAACAATACCGACGGCGAAGAGACCCATGTGGAAAACGTGGAAGCTTACCGGCTCCGTCTATCTTACAGGAAATTGGACGATTATCAGAATAATACAAAGCTGTATATCAATAACGGCGTCAGTTTGACCGGTTATGATGTTGAGCTGATAGGGAACGATTATGAGGTGAACAGCAGTATTCTTACCGGTAACAACAATAAGATATTCTTAAATTATACTACCGGGAACCTGATTTTTGGCGGCGATATTAAAGAAAAGATCACAGATGCCCTTTCCACCGACAACGGGCAGGTATATTTCCTTTATGATAAATCCACCTGGGAAACAGGAGATGCAAAGCCGGAGCATTTCTTTGACTGTATCGATGTGGGGGTGAGTCCTTCCATAGTTTATGATGACCGGGCACATAGGGCGGCAAATCCAAACTCCCATGAGCAGGATATTCTTTATAACGTGGGTGACGGGCAGAATATCAAGATCAATACCAATGCTGAGGATGTGTTCAGTCTGGATGCCAGAAGGGATCTGGATGAACTCTATGATGCCCTTACCGCAAAGGATGAGGCGGAAAAAAAGATGGATCTCCTTAATTCAATGAAGGAAGATACCGTTAAATACGGTGATGACGTATCTCAGGAGAAGATATCGGAACTCATGAACTCCGTAAATAAGGAGCTGGAATATATAAGTTCAAAGATAGACGGAATACTGTCCAATGGCATTACCAGGGCCGAAAAATATTTCAATAAGGTAAATCAGGCGGGAACGGATATGGGTTCTGTTGTTAACCGCTTAAATCTCATCAAAAACCGGCTTACGGAGAATAAGGCCACTACCACCAGCCAGGCTTCGGATAATGAAAATATTGATATTTCAACTGTAGCTGTGGATGTTAATTCCGCGTCCCTTTCCTACAGCGCCGCGCTGCAGGTCACCGGTAAGATAAGCCAGCAGTCCCTTGTGAATTTTCTGTAAATTAAAATAACTATGTCTTTATGGTTCAGGAGGTAAGGTTATGAGAGTCACCCGTAAGATGATGAACAATAATTCCCTGTATAATATCAACGCCAACAAGGAGTATATGGATAAGACCAATACCCAGATGGCTACCCAGAAAAAGTATGTCAATCCTTCCGACGATCCCATAACCGCTATCAGAGCTATCCGTTTCAGGAGTAATCTCTCCGAAGTATCCCAGTTTCTGGACAGAAACGTGTCAGATGCCGTCAGCTGGACGGAAAACACCCAGACTGCCATAGACAGCGCCCGGGAGATCATGCGCTCTCTTAAGGCGGAATACACCGCTGCTGCCAACGGAACAAACGAGAGCAAGGACCAGCGCATCTATTACGAAAATATGGAAAACCTGGTGAAAGAGTATTATTCCATAGGGAATACTTCCACCGAGGATCGTTATATTTTCACCGGTTACAGAACTACCGACACCCTTACCTTCACGGATAAGGATTTTGAGGAACGCTCCGCAGCAGTTACTGACGGTAAATTCCAGTATGTAGGCATTACCGAAAGCTTTAAGATAGAAGATATAGAGAGCTATTCCTTTACAAAAAATACGGAGACCAACAGTTCTTACGGCGTGACTGACGACGACATATCTTCACTCAGTGCTTCCATGGATGAGACCAAGATCGAGAATGTACAGGTTTACAGATTTAGGCTTTCCTATAAGGAACTGGATGCCGGTATCGGTCACAGCTTAGACGGGATCGATTTTTCTCCTGTGGCTGATGATTACGAGATTCCTACTCCGCCCGAAGATAACAAGATCTATTTCAACAGAAATAAAGGAACCCTTATATTCGGGGATCAGACCAGAACCAAACTGGTCAATTTACTTAACACTTCCGCCGGTGCCGATGGAATAGCCATTTCCTATAATAAGTCCAGCTGGAAGGTTGGGGATGTAAAGCCTGAGTACTATTTTGACTGTCGGGATGTTGGACTTGGAGCCGGGAACGAGATCACCTACAATGATCACCAGCAGGCCATGAATTACCACATGGGGGACAGCCAGACCATAAAGGTCAACGCCAATGCCTGCGATGTATTTACGCTGGATGCGCAAAGGGATCTGGACGAGCTTCACGATGCCCTGAACCTCCTTGACAACGCCAGGAGCAAGACAAAGCGCATTAAGGAAATGAAAGAGGATAAAGACAGATACAGTGACAGCGATCAGGAGAAGCTGGATTATCTTCTTGCTGCGGCGGAGAAGGAGCAGGAGTATGCCCAGAACAAGGTAAATAATATGATGTCCGCCGGAATGACCAAAGCCGGAAAGTATTTTGACCAGGTAAATATGGCGGGAACCGCCATAGGAACTACGGTAAAGAGGCTGGAGCTTATAAGGAACCGGCTTACAGCTGATAAGACCACGGTTACGACCCAGACCTCAAACAATGAAAATGTGGATCTCTCGGTTCTGGCCGTGGATTCCAGTGAAGCATCCCTGTCATACAGCGCAGCGCTTCAGGTTACAGGAAAGATAGGACAGCAGACATTAATTAACTATATTTAAATAACAGGTTATGTTATACTTAAATGAAATATAACGGATTATATCTTTATCAGGAGGTACTGTATGGAAGTCAACACAAGATTATTCGGAGAAATAACAATAGATGATGAGAAGATCATCGAATTTCCGGGGGGAATAGTGGGGTTTCCGGATCTGAACAAGTTTGCCATCGTACATGATGTTGAAAAGACGGACGGTTCATCCTTAAGCTTTCTTCTTTCCCTGGACGAGCCTGCGTTTGCTTTGCCTGTTATGGATCCGCATATAGTAAAGCCTGACTATAATCCCATGGTGGAAGAGGATCTGCTTACACATATAGGAAAGCTGGATCCGAATGAAACCATAGTCCTTGTGACCGTTACCGTACCTCATGAGATAGAGAAGATGACTGTAAACCTTATGGCTCCAATTATCATTAACGCAAAAATGAGAAAGGGCGCCCAGGTTATCCTTACAGAGGGTGAGAATGAGATCCATTTCCCTGTATACGACATCCTCGCAGCCGCAAAGGAGGGAAAATAAATGCTTACCTTATCCAGAAAGAAGGGGGAATCCCTTGTCATAAATAATAATATAGAAGTAACCGTACTCGATATCAGAGGCGATCAGATAAAGATAGGGATCGATGCACCCAAGGAGATACCGGT
Organism: uncultured Lachnospiraceae bacterium; assembly: GCA_946407725.1. GTDB lineage: Bacteria > Bacillota > Clostridia > Lachnospirales > Lachnospiraceae > NK4A144. The sequence continues at coordinate 6,548 of CAMJPM010000037.1, read as the reverse complement.
ATACCGTAAGGAGATCTTCCTTGAGATCCAGGAGTCGAATAAGAAGGCTATGAGCATCGATGGTATGGATGCTTTAAAAAAGATTTTTTAAAAAACCTAATGATTCTCCTGATAATGTCCGATAAAAAGCATATAGGACGTTATGAGTCACACAAGGAGGTGGAAAATGGCTTCAATAAGTGGTATAAGCAATGCGGTTTCCCAGACAGCGGGATATAATACCCCAAGTGCGCCGGAGCCCTCACAGAATGTGGCGGCTGTGGCTTCTGAAAACGCGGAACCGATAAAAAGAATAGTGCATGAGAGTCAGGAATCAAATAAGGATCAGGATGAAAAATCCCAGGATCAGCAGAAATCCCCGGCTAACCCCAATATGGAGAATATCCAGGAGGCGCTCGGAAACAGTAAGACAGCCAATGATGAGATAAAGAAGGCTGTTGAAGAGATCAATAAAAAGATGATCTCACATTCCGAAGCCATTTTTGGTATTCATGACAAGACAAACCGTGTTACGATAAAGATCGTGGACAAGAACACAAAGGAAGTTATAAAAGAACTTCCTCCGGAAAAGACACTTGACATGCTGGCCAGAGTTTGGGAAATGGCCGGAATACTTGTAGACGAGAAGCGTTGAGAGAGCGGAAGGAGGTAACTGTATGGCATCAGATCGTATTAGAATGAGCGGACTGGTTTCCGGACTGGACACAGAGACCATAGTTGGTGCACTTGTTTCCGCAGCCAGTTATAAGACTACAAAATTAAAGAATACCCAGACAAAGCTTGGATGGAAGCAGGAAACCTGGAAAAGCCTGAATTCCGAGGTGTACAGTCTCTACACGGGAAAGCTGGATAATCTTCGTTATGAAGGAAACTATAACGCCAAGAAGGCCACCATTGACAATGATGTGGCTACGGTGAGTGCGGATAATAACGCAATTCTCGGTTCACAGACACTGGAAGTACACCAGATGGCAAAGTCCGGATATCTTACCGGCGGCAAAATGACACTGGGAAACAGCGATACCATTGCAGGATCGACAACAACCTTTGCAGAAGTAATGGGAAATACCCTTACGGCAGATTCCCTGAATAACGGGGTAAAGATTAACGTCACAGTTGGAAAAGAGTCCAAAGAAGTCACACTGTCGGGAAATATGACAATGGAGCAGGTGGCAGAGGCTTTCTCAAAGGCCGGTGTATCCGCCAATTTTGACTCAAGCACGGGACGTCTGTTCCTGGCCTCAAAGACCTCTGGAAAGGATGCCAACTTTGAAATAGAGTACGGTGAAGTGGACGGAGAAAAATCACAGGCCCAGAAGGCTCTGGACAAGATGGGTCTCGGATATACATATACGGAGACCGACGGAGTCAGGACCTATACCAGCACAACCTCTGAAGGGGCAACAAAGATCCAGGGTCAGAACGCAAAGATCAGGCTGAACGGAGCGGATTTTGAATCCTCTTCAAATACCTTCAATATAAACGGTCTTAATATTACAGCAAAAGGTATATCCGAAAAGGATCCCGAGAGCGTAACCGGATTTAAGGCCTCCACAGTTACCACCAGCGTGGATGTGGACAGGATATATGACTCAATTAAGGACTTTTTCAAAACCTATAATGATCTTATAAAGAAGCTTGATACATATTATAATGCGGATGCTGCAAAAGGCTATGATGTGCTTTCGGAAGACGAAAAGGAAGCAATGTCCGATGACGAGGTAGAGGCCTGGGAAAAGAAGATAAAGGACTCACTCCTTCGCAAGGATGATAACTTAAACAGTATCATCAATCTCTTCAAGGACAACCTGTCAAAGAGCATTGACATAAAGGGAAAGAGCTACAGCCTTTCATCCTTCGGAATTTCCACCCTGGGATACTTTGAAGCTGGTGATAATGAGCACGGTATGTATCACATAGACGGCGATGCCGATGATGAGAATACAAAGAGTAAGGATGACGCCTTAAAGAAGATGATAGCATCCGATCCCGAGGCAGTAAGCGGCTTTTTCTCACAGCTCTTCAAGGGCGTATATAATGAGCTTAATAAATCCATGAGATCCGTGCAGGGCACCAGGTCGGCAATGAAGATATATGACGATAAGCTGCTTCAGACGGAGTACGATAAGCTGAAGAGTGATATCGCCGCCCAGGAAGAAAAGGTACAGGAACAGGAAGATTATTATTACAGTAAATTCACGGCAATGGAAAAGGCATTGTCCAAGCTTAATACGGAAAGCAGCGCATTCTCATCAATGCTCGGGTGAAGGAGGAGAAAACAATGTTATCAGCAAATGCATATGCTCAGTACAACAGAAATAAGATACTCACAGCTTCGCCCGCAGAGCTTACCCTTATGCTGTATGATGGCTGCATAAAATTCATTAATATCGCTAAAATGGGTATAGAAGAAAAGGATCTGGCCAAGGCCAATACCAATATTAAAAAGGCTGAGAGGATAATACTGGAGCTTCAGTCAACCCTTAATGACAAATATGAGGTTGCCAAGGATTTCAATGCGGTATACACCTATGTAAAAAGGAGATTACTGGAAGCTAATATCGCAAAGGATAACGATATTCTGGAAGAGTGCGCAGGCCACATGAGGACCATGAGGGATACCTGGAAAGAAGTTATGAAGACAGCCCGTCAGACGGAAAGAGCTGTAAGACAGGCCTGAAAGATTGGATAACATGAAGAATTCCTATGTCAAAATTCTTATAGAGAGCTTAGAGGACAAGGATCGTGTCCTGGATGAGATACTTGTTGCAGACGCAGAGCAGGCAAGGCTTTTTAAGGAAGAGAATCCGGATCTCGATGACATTCATAAAAGCCAGGAAAGGATAGGCATACTGGCTGAAAAGCTGGATAAGCTGAACGACGGTTTCCAGTCGGTCTATGACCGTGTAAAGAAAGAGCTTCAGGATAATAAAGAGCTCTATAAGGATGATATAAAGCGTATGCAGGAGCTCATCACCACCATTACCGGAAAAGCCGTAAAGATCGAGGCGGAGCAGAACAGGAACAAGGCGGACGCTGAAAGGATCTTTAAGGATAAACGAAAGAATCTTGCAGCTCAGAGAAACAAAGTGGGAAAGCTTAATCTGTACGCCAGCCAGATGCACGGGATAACTCCCAAGGGACAGGCAGAAGCGGCATTTCTGGACAAAAAGAAATAAAAAACGTATCTATTCAGAACCCTCCGGTTTCTGAATAGATACGCCGCATTCGGCCATTATAAATCGCTCTTCGAGCGATGGGCCGAATGCCAAAATGCCTTGGTTTTTATTGGGCTGCTGATGCGCTCAGCGCATCAAAGCGCAGCCGAAAGATGTCCACTGGACATCTTTCCACTTGCGGTGAACGCAAGTGACTGTTCTGAACAGTTACTAAAAAACAGTATTTATGAGAGCACAAAAAGAAACCCGTTTTACAACGGGTTTCTTTTTGTGGTATACTATTATGCTGTGAAACTTGTATAACCCGTTTTGGTGCCGTGCAGGCAAGGCACCCTTGGTTTTTCTGTCTGCAGCAAGGTGTATTTTATGGCAAAGAAAGCTAAACAGGTGACGAAAGAGCTCCTTTCACACCGCTTCGTGAAAGAGATATTGGGAATATATCTGTTCCTGATATTTGTTATCTATCCTCTTTATTATGAAGAGGCGTATTACAATATGGGTGATGCCAAGTGGAATTTTTTCAGAACCGTCACCTATTATATCGACGGTCCCATGTTCCCGATACCGACCTTTCTTGTATTTCTTCTGCTGGCGTTTATCTGGTATCAGATTGATCTCGCCCGCAGAAAGGAGATAATCGCATTCTGGAAAAGGGATGTGACTATAACAGATAAGTTTGTACTGGCATATCTGATAGCCTGCTTTATCTCCACCATATTGTCACCTGATAAGGATACCGTTATTTGGGGATACAATGGATGGTATATGGGAATGATAGCACAGTTTGCCTTCTGTGCCCTGTATTTCTTTGTTTCCCGTTTCTGGAGATGGGACGATATCATGATGGTGCTATACCTTACGGCTGCCACCATTGTAAACCTGCTGGGTGTTCTGAACAGATTCCATATTGATCCCCTCGGCATGTATGAAGGACTGGATGAGTACTATATTCCCCAGTTCCTGTCCACGCTGGGACAGGCCACATGGTATTCCAGCTACGTAATGATCATTTTTCCCATAGGCATGTATATATACTGGAGTGCGGAAAAATTATGGGTCAGGAGGGCTTCCTTTGTATATCTGGTGATTGGTTTCATGACAGCCATCACACAGGATTCCGACAGTGCGTTTTTTGCCCTGTTTGCAACTTATCTGACACTCTTCAGTTTTTCCTTCAGGGAAAACAAGCGCATGGAACGCTTTCTGGAGATACTGCTTATCATGCTTCTTTCCTGGAGGGTAATAGGAATACTTCAGATATTGTTCCCGGATAAAGCCGTTGAACTTGGTGACCTTATGAAGTTTGGGTCGCAGAACCTGCTGATGTGGATACCGATAGCGGTCCTGATCGCAATCTATGTACTGTTTGTAAAGAAGGACAGGGCAGGTCAGATCAGCATAGAATCCCTGACAATTATCCGAACGGCTGTCTATGTGCTGTGCGCGCTCATGTTTGTGGTATATATCATTTACGGATGCCTTAATACATACGGCTATCTGCCGGAATCCTTAACTACCGACAACTGGTATCTGGTATTTAACGAGTACTGGGGAAACCAGAGAGGAGGCTCCTGGGCAGACTCCATAGATTCCATAATAAGGACAATAACGGATGATCCCCTTCGTTTTATCTTTGGTGCAGGCCCGGACTGCTTTTATGATACGGTTTATACATATCATTCTGATGAGCTCTTCCGGAGATGGGGAGAGAATACCATACTGACCTGTGCTCATAATGAATGGATCACCCAGATAGTGAATACCGGAATTATTGGCGGCATAGCATATATCGGTATTTTTGTCAGCGCCGTGGTTTCCTTTACAAAGAATTCTGTAAAGATCCCGGAACTTATCGCACCGGTTATGTGTATTGCAGCTTACTTTGCCCATAATTTCTTCTGCTATCAGCAGATAATCTGTACTCCTATCATATTCATAATTATAGGGGCGGGTGTTAGCATATTGAGGACAAAAGGCCTTAGGGCTATTTACGAAGCAAATTGAGGAACTAAAGCTTGAAAGCAATGCTTTCAAGCTTTCACCGGTGATGCGCAGGCACGTCACCGATGGGAACGCTTGCCTGCGGCAAGGTACAAGTAATGTATAACTATCTCATAGTCGGCACCGGACTTTATGGTGCGGTTTTTGCGGCTGAAGCAATGAAAAAGGGCAAAAGCTGCCTTTGCATAGATAAAAGAGACCATATCGGTGGAAATATTTATACAGAAAAACGTTGCGGCATAAATGTCCATATATACGGAGCGCATATTTTCCATACCGACAGTGAAAAGGCCTGGAATTATGTAAACCGGTATGCGGCCTTTAACCGGTATACAAATTCCCCTGTGGCCAGATACAAAGATGAGCTTTACAATCTTCCCTTCAATATGAACACCTTCCATGCCCTGTGGGGAGTCACCACTCCGGAAGAGGCAAAGAGGATCATAGAAGAACAGACCGGGGAAGCAAGGGACAGGATCGGGGATAACCCAAAAAATCTTGAGGAACAGGCACTGGTTCTTGGCGGAAAAGATATTTACGAGAAGCTGATCAAGGGCTATACGGAAAAGCAGTGGGGAAGAAAAGCCTCGGAGCTGCCCTCTTTTATAATAAAGAGGCTGCCTTTCCGTTTTATCTATGACAACAACTATTTTAACGATGCTTTTCAGGGTATCCCCATGGGAGGCTACACACCCCTTATTGAAAAACTGCTTCAGGGGGCGGATATTCGCCTTAACACGGACTTTTTTGCTGCAAGGGAAGAGCTTTCCAAAGAGGCTGAAAAGATCATCTTTACCGGCCTTATAGACGAGTATTTCGATTATTGCTACGGACCATTGGAATACAGAAGCCTCCGTTTTGAGACAGAGATTATGGATACGGATAATTTCCAGGGTAATGCGGTGGTGAACTATACGGAATATGAGATCCCCTATACCAGGATCATAGAACATAAGCATTTTGAGGAATTCGGCTCCCATGAAAAACATTCTGAGCCCGGAAAGACAGTTATCACGAGGGAGTATCCCGCCACCTGGAAAAAAGGAGACGAACCCTATTATCCGGTGAATAACGAAGAAAACAACGCTCTATATGAGAAATACAAGGCCTTGGCCGCTGAATCCGGAGTGTTTTTCGGAGGGCGCCTCGGAAAATATAAGTACTATGACATGGACGACGTGATCCTGGATGCACTGGCTGACTGTGAAATGTTTTTTAACAGCTAAAACGTAGCATTGCATTTTAGCGCAGGTGCGTGAGGATGATTAAGAAGATGCATTAAGAACTGCCTGGATTACTTGCCAAAACAGTGCTTTTGGAGTTAGGGCAAGTAAAAACGAAGCAGGTGAAAGCCGGGATTACTTGCCA
>CAMJPM010000036.1 GCA_946407725.1 uncultured Lachnospiraceae bacterium | reverse complement strand
CAGCAGGTATGCACACCAATTTGGAGCCAGCAGGTATGCACACCAATGGGTGGTCAGCAGATATGTACGCCAATGGGCGGCCAGCAGGTATGCACACCAATGGGCGGTCAGCAGGTATGTACGCCAATGGGCGGCCAGCAGATATGTACGCCAATGGGCGGCCAGCAGATATGCGCAGGACCCATATGCCAGGGACCTGTATGCACACCTCCTGTCTTTTATCAGCCTGTATGTTCAATGCCTATGATGGGGCCTTTCATGGGAATGCCGGACCCACTTCAGAAATATATGTCAAAACCGGTGGATGCTCCCATTGAAGATCCTAACGTTATAAAGATCGAGAAGGCTAAGGTATCCAAACCGACTGTATCTGCTGAAGAAGCACTTACCATAGTTTTAAACGGCCTTCTTCCCAAGTGGAATAAAGAAGATGACCTGTTTGAACAGGGACTCACCAGTCTTGATACGGTAAAGATAGTCACAAGATGTGGCGAGAACGGATATGCTATTGAAATGAAGGACATTTATATGACCCCTACATTTGACGAACTTGTTAAGGCTATGAAACCGGGTGAATAAAAATTGACGAGTAAATATAGCAGGATAGTTTAACACTATCCCGCTATTTTTTAGAGAGGAAAACAATGGTCCAGACCGGAAATCCTTTTAATTGGCAGAATATGCCTAATATTCAAAATAATCCTAACCCAAATATGTTTTTTGGCATGATGCCTCCATGGTTCTTTAATGGAATGCCTGCAGGGGGCCAGGGAAGAATGCCATCTGCACCGCGTCCTCAGGGCAGCATTCCTTCAGCGCCCGTAAAGCCTACGCCTCAGCCTATGCCTCAGCACATGCCTCAGCCCATGCCCGGATCATTCATGGGTGTTTCTGAAGCTGATAAAGAGGCTTTGAAAAAGCGAAAGGAAGAAAACGCCAAGGTACTGGATCCTTCCAGATACAAGGAAACAAATATATCCCAGAGTGATCTTTCCAGGATAGTCGGACTTTATGGAAATGACGTTGAGAACATCTATGCCCTTTCACCCGGACAGAGATGGATGTTTGACATGGGGCACAGCGAAAAGAAGATCCAGATAATGCAGTTTGTATGCAGGGCAAAGGTGGAATTTGATCCGCCCTCCTTCAGGCAGAGGGTATATGCGCTTGTCCAGAAACATGAAAACCTGAGGACAGCCTTTGCGTATAGAAGTCTTGAGCAGCCATATAAGGTTGTATTAAAAAGCCGTACCGTCAACTACCTTCTTAAGGATTCTGAAAATGCCCTTGAAGCAGACGACGAGGAGAATGTAAACCGCTTCATTAATAAGCGCTTGGACGAGGACAAGCAAAGAGGCTTTGACCTGGAAAATGATCCTCTTGTAAGAATAATGGTTTACAAGCTTAAGGATGATGATTACGTCTTTATCTTATCCCAGCCCCATATCAATACCGATGGCTCAAGCATGGGCATGCTGATAAAGGATTTGTTTATGGATTATGCCTTGGAGCTTAACGGGATCGATGTACCGGAGACTGAGAGCTCGTACAGAGAATACGCCAGATACATGATGAACGTCGACAAAGAAAAACAACTGCGGTACTGGAAGCATAAGCTTGACGGCTTTACCGGAGAATGCAGCCTTCCGGGACATAGCAGAAGTAATGGTGAGTATTATGAATCTGAGTACGTTGTAACTATAGACGAAGATATATATAAGAAACTGAATAAATTGCAGTCGGTATATAAAGCAAGTCTGTTCAGCATACTGCAATCCGCATGGGTGATTGCTCTTTCAAGGATCACAGGCAGAGATGATATTTTATTTGGAACTGTTATTTCCGGAAGACATTCAGATGTAAAGGACAGCATGCAGACCCTTGGCGGATTTGCTGAAATGGTACCTTTAAGAGCAAAGCTCAGTGAAAATGAAACCCTGACAGACCTTGTAAGTGATCTGCAGCTGGCTCTCAAGGAGGCTGAAGAAAATTCTGACTGTACCCTCAGGGAGATAGAAGAGAGCATTGGCAGAGAAACACCGCTTATCAGTCATGCCCTGAATTTCCATAACTTCGCAATGCCGAAGGTTGATATGTTCAAGAACGGGGCTCTTAAGGGCTTTGAGCTTGTAAGCGGAAGCATGCATATAAGCAGTGCTGATGATCTGAGCCTTGTCTTTTCTAAATCGGAAAAAGAGCTGCTGTGCAATTTCCACTACAACTTAAACTCCTACCTTCCTTATACTGTGATGATAACAGGAAGCTATTATGCTGAAGTCCTTACAGCCATCGCAGATGCAGAGCCTGATGTGACCATAGCAGATATGCCAAAACCTGACAGGGAGCTGTTTGATGTGGCAAAAGAGGCTTATGACCTTTCTAATCTCAAGACAGTCATGGTTCTTAAGAAAAAGGAGCTGTTTAAGGAACTTAATTTTGATGAGCTTGTATATCTGGTTGAGAAGTCAAAGCTCGTGGGCTACGTTGAAGGAAGCCGGATATTTGATCCTGAGGATGAGCTTGATACGATTCCGGTTGTATTGCTTGGCGTTGTATCCGTATTCAGCGTGGACTATTTTGGATGGAACATGGTATCGGAGGTTCTCTCCGGGAATAATATAATCACCTGTGCTGCTCTGGGAGGCGAAAAAGCCGGAGTAGGAGCCACAGTCAGAGCCAACAACACCCAGATTTTGTTCATACCCAAAGAAATCTTTACATACATCATGTCAAGACATCAGGAACTTGCAGTAAAGCTCCCTGTTCTGATGGAGAAGCAGATCAGACGAAGCTATGAGATTGGATCGGAGGAGCAATGGTAAAACCTGACAGGGCGTATCCCATTAAGGAAATGGTACAAAGATGTATCAATGAATACAGGAATAGCACGGCGTTTTCAGCTGACCTTGGAAACAGAAGCGTAACCTATGGGGAACTGGGGGATCTGATAAAAAAGCTTGTTGGAAAGTTTTACGAGCTTGGCTTTGCTAACCAAAATGTTGTGCTACTTGGAAAGAACAGCTATGAGTATGCAATTACCTTTTTTGCAGCCATGAGTTCAAGTATTTGCCTGGTACCGGTGGATCCGTCCCTAAGCAGCGATGAGATCATCGAAAGGATACGTTTTTCCGATGCGAAATTTGTTTTGTGGGACGAAGGTGCATTTCAGGAGATGGTGAGAAAAAGCTGCCCTGAAATTGTTTTTTGTGATCTTAAGAGTCTTTTTAATGAAGCGGTAAACAGTACCGACAGGGGCTTTGATGTTAATTCTGAAGTGCTACCGGATACTCAGGTCAGTCTTATGCTTTTCAGCTCCGGCACAGGCGGCAGAATGAAGCTTGCAAGGATTGCCCAGATCAGCCTTTTTACAGAGTGGAATGTTGTAAAAAACTATGAGAAAGTGGCAGACAACGCCCTGATCATTGCGCCATTGTTCCATATTCTTGCCATAGGGGATCTTATCGGCAACTTTTATATGGGAAAGAGCATCTACATCAGTCAGGGGTTTTCCTTTACTTTAAAGGAACTGGAGTATGTCAGACCCAAGTGCCTGAGGATGGTCCCTGCAACTGCGGACTGGATACTCCATCTGATCATGGACAAAAATGTGGAAGAGGGAAGAAAGATCCTTGGAGGAAATCTTAAGAATATAAGGACCAGCGGGGCTCCTCTGGAAGAAAAGCTTATAAAGGGACTTAAGGAATATGGCATAACAGTTGTCAGTGACTACGGAATGACAGAGGCTACAGGCCCTGTATCAGTGGCGGTTGCCAAAGGAGATACTCTTGATGTGCCCATAGGAACAGTCGGCAGAGTTATAGATGGGCTTACAGTTACCGTTGAAAGAGCTGACGGGGCGGAGTACGGAGAGATTATTATAAGCGGAAGCCCTGTCTTTGCCGGATACTATAAGGATGATGAAGCTACAAATGAGGCTCTTTGGGGCGGCGGATTTCATACCGGTGACCTTGGGTTCATGGATGAAGAGGGGTTTCTTCATATAGTTGGAAGAAAGAAAAATGTCATCATTCTTTCACATGGTGAAAATGTCATCCCCGAGATAATAGAAAAGAAACTGCTTGAAAACAGGCTGATCAGGGATTGTATTGTGTTTAAGGACGGAGATGGCCTTTCGGCTAATATCGTGATTGATGAAAAATCGGATAACAATGAAAACGCTGTCCGGGATTATATAAAGCTCTACAACAGGGAAAATCCCACATACAGACAGATCAGTAAAGTGTACTTTGTGAATGAGCTTGAACGGACCGGTTCAGGGAAGATGAAAAGATGAACAAAACTACTCAGCAGGAAGCTTTGTGCAGCAGCGGATTTGAGATTTCTTTTGGCAAAACAACATATAGCAGGGCACAAATGAAAACTGAAAGTGAGCTTGTAGCTGCGTATCTTTCAGAAAAAGGCATTGAGCCCGGCAAAAGAGTTGCTGTTATGATGACAAGGTCCTTTGAACTCATCGCAGCCATCACAGGAGTAATTATGACGGGTGGAGCTGTAATAATGCTTTCAAAGGACACACCCGGAAGCAGATATGATTTTATAGTCGGTGATGCCAACCCTGATATGGTCATTACGGATGAGAAGTACAAAGAGATCATTTCTTCCAAAGCAGTATTTGACAGCTTAAAGCTCAAGACTGCAAGAGTGGAGGATGATGCGCTGATTCTTTATACATCAGGTTCCACCGGACTTCCCAAGGGAGTTATTCATACTCAGGAATCCTTTGCAAAGATTATAAATGAGATAAACAAAAGCTTTGAAAAAGAGGCGCATGACATAACCAGGTCCATTGCGCTTACTGACGCCACGTTTATTTCATTCTTTATATTTGAATATGGTTTTTGCCTTACGGGAAACAGGAATATGAGTCTTTTGGGTGAGGATGAGGTGAATTCACCTGCCAAGTTCATCAAAGCTCTGGATACTGATGAGAAATTCCTTATTTTTATGACACCTTCAAGATACAATGCCATGGCAGAGTCAGACAAGGTAAAACAGGCTCTTAATAAGGACGGTGTTTTGATCCTGGCAGGGGAAAAGTTTCCGGGGGAACTTGAGGAAAGAGTTAAGAACTACTATTCAGAGAGACTTGTGATCATGGATATTTATGGTTCCACCGAGTGCGGTCTGATCTATGGCAGGAACATCCGAAATGGCAGCAGCACCTGCTTTACCCCTTATAAGCTGCTGGGCAGTGGGCAGGAAGCAGTAGACAACGGGGAAATCTGCGTAGATAATGAGTGCATTTTCAGAGACTATTCGGTACAGGGACTTAAGAAGACTGTTTCTGCAGACGGCAAAGAATATTTCCCTACAGGAGACCTTGCAAGGCTGTCAGAGGATGGAAGCCTTGTGATCCTTGGAAGAAATGACCGCATGATCAAGTACAACGGTCTCAGGATCGAACTTGACGAGATCACGCAGGTTCTGAAGAAATGCAAGGGCGTAACTGACGCGGTTGTTGTTTACTCCAAAAAGAACAACCGCATAGCTGCATTTTATGTGGCAGAAGAAGAGTTAAAGCTAAAAGAGCTAAGAGATGAGATGTCGCATACCATTCCCTTCTTTATGCTGCCACATGCCTTTACACATATAAGTTCAATCCCGATGTCCTCCCATGGTAAAGCAGATTATCAAAAGTTGGTGGGCAGTTTTGATGAAAGCTATACACTTTTTGCAGATAGTGGCAATGAAGAAGACAAGCCTTCCACTGAAAAAGAGAAGATACTGTCGAAGATTTTAAAGGATATTACAGGAATTGACGCTCCGATGAGCCTTAGCTGCATGGAGCTGGGAGTGGATTCCTTGCGGGGACTTTCCCTCATAAGCGAGCTGGGAGAAAGAGGCCTTATGGTGAGCCTAAAGGATATCATCCTCTCATCAAACCTTCATGAGCTTGCCCTTAGAATAAAGGAAAAAGTTAGCACCGGTAAAAAAGACCGGGGTACTGTAAGCGACTTTCTTCCTGTTACAAATGAGTATCACAAGTTCCTGATCAATGCTGAAAGAGCCGGAAACGACATGCTGGCCATGTGGATAAGCGACAGCTTTATCGGCAGGGCTTCCTATGATTCCAAGAGCTTTAAGGATAGGATAGAGCTTCTTGTAAAAAGACATCCTGCCCTTTCCAGCCGTTTCTCCCCCTCTGAAGAAGATGGGTTCATCCAGGAGTTTGGAAAAGAATTTCCTCATGTATCCTTCTTTGATGTCAGCGGAACGAAGGACGAGGAGATAGAGGGCAAACTCAGGGAATATGAAATGACATTCCTTAAACAGCTTGAAGAAAAAGAGGGAAATAGAGAATGTGCCTTTGCCTGCTTTAAGCTTGATGAAAACAGGTGTGCATTCCACATAAAGATTTCCCATGTGATTTCTGATGGAATGAGCCAGCAGATACTGATTAGTGAGCTTCTTGCAGATTCCCTTACTGACGAAAGTGACTCCTACTTTGAGTATCGCAGCTGGATGAGGGACGAAGAAAACAAGAAAAAGGCAATGGAGTTCTTTAAAGGGTATGTAGAGGGTGCCGACTTTGCCTATGTAAAGGAATTGGTGGAAGGACCACCCGGTATGCCGCCTGTGCCACCCATGCCTGCGATGCCCGATATGGACGGGGTACCGCTTATGAGCTTTGACAACAACATCGTGAAAAAGGTTCCCATGGGTAAGACCAAAGACCTGACGGGAGTTACCCCCTTTGTATTTATCCTTTACCGCTATGCAAATGCTGTGATAAAGACCTTTGAGAAGAACAGGATGTTGTTTTACATAACTTCCTCCGGGAGAAATATACCTGTAGACGGAATGGATAAAGTAGTCGGAGATCTCAGCTATCGTATGAGTGTTGTCATTGAAAAAGGCCAGAGTATCGATAAGTTTATGGAGGGTGTCTACGAAGCAGAAAACCATCTGTGCATAACGCCTGAGGAGCTGTGGAGCCAGATCATTGATGATGGCAGGGAACCGGTTAATTTCCCGATACTTGTTTCTGAGGTATTCCCGGATTATACGGGAGGAAAGCTGCTAAAAAGCCTTGGCGGGCGGCAGCTGGATCCTCTGGGGATCAACGCATATTTCCTTGAAGAGGACGGCGAGATGTTTATTCGTGTGAGTTATAATCCGCTTCTTAAGGATGAAGCAATCTATAAAAAATTTATAAATATGTTGGAAAGTGAGGTATAAAGGATGAAAGCATCAGGAATTATCAGTGTGGCTTTGGCGAGTGTACTTCTGGCGGGAGCCTTAACAGGGTGCGGAGCTAAGGCCGGAGGTGATGAGGCCAGGGAAATAATAGTAGCTGTTGCTCCGGGCTTTTATCCAATCACCTATATAGATGATGACGGAAATCCTGCAGGGTACGACGTTGATGTCATGAAGAAGGTAGATGAGATGCTGCCTGAGTATACCTTTGTTTATGAAGTTGCCGATAAGGAAGCCATGAATGTAGGTGTCCAGACCGGAACCTACCAAATGGGTATCAATTCTCTTTTCAAGACTGATGAGAGAAAAGAGATATACCTGATGCCTGAGAACAACATGGGATATACTCCTGTCGGCTTTATCCAAAGAGAGGATGACAACATTACAGATTTTGAAACAGCAGTAGCCCAGGGCAAAAAAGTTCATCCGGTCGTTGCCTCCAGTGGAATAAGGCTCATAGTTGACGGATACAACAAGGAGCATCCGGATGCTCCCGTAGTGTACGATACCTATTCTGTAGCAAATTATGCGGAGGCCTTTGCCAGCATTTTGGATGGTAAGTATGACTACGCAGTAGATCTTATACCTGTATTTGAGCTTCAGCCGGAAGATATGACAAAGGGCCTTAAGATGTCTGATCCGGTGGCTGTAGTTCCCACCTATCCAATCATAAATATGGATGAAAAAGACTTAAATGACGCAGTTGATAAGACTCTAAAGACTCTTTTGGATGATGGAACCCTTTCAAAAATATCTGTTGATGAATTCGGATATGATCTGTTCCAGATAGGAAGATAAATGATGACTGAAACCTTCGATGCAGAGTTTATCATCAGAAACCTGGATAAGCTTTTTATGGGGCTTACGGTAACCTTCAGGGTAATGCTCATAGCACTTCTCATTGGCTGGTTTATCGGCCTTCTCGGAGCCATAGGGAAAATCTACGGCTCCAAAAAGCTTAAGGCGGCTCTTGATTTTGTTACAGACTTCATAAGGGGTATCCCCACAATTGTACTTATTTTTGTGGTCTATTTTGGGGGGCTTGCTCTTCGAAAGAGCCTTTTTGGGATAAGTGCAGCGGGGGCGAACAAAGAGATCTTTGCTGCAATAGCACTGTCTATTGAGATCTCAGCCCAGGCCAGTGAGATGTTCAAAAGTGCCTACTGGTCCATCGACAGGGGACAGATCGATGCTGCCAAGTCCCTGGGACTTGGCGCCCCAAATACATTTAAGTATATTCTTATTCCTCAGGGGTTTCGTGTAATTCTGCCCAACATGGGAAACAGCATACTCATGGCAATGCAGGGGACTTCTCTTGTGTTTGTCCTGGGACTTATGGATCTGATGGGAAGAGCAACTCAGATCGATATGGGAGTTTCTTACAGTAAAAGCTTTGAGATGTACTTTGTCTGTGCTCTTATATACTGGCTTGTAGGTGTGGTGGTAGATGTGCTTTTACACCGGGCAGGGAGGCTTTTTAGATGGTGATGCCTGATCTTGAATTTATGGCCTCGACCTTTAAATATGTTCTGTCTGCAATACCGATGACCCTCATGCTCACCTTGGTGCCTCTGGTCCTGGGACTGGTCATTGGTGTGAGTTTGTGCATTATCAGGATAAAAAAGGTGCCGGTGGCATCCGGCATCGTGTCTGTATTTTATTCCTTTTTCAGGAGCTGTCCCCTGATAGTCCTGATTTTTTTGTCCTATTACGGAATCCCAAAGTTTATCAATATCGTGTTCTATGGCGGCGTAAGAAAGATCACCATGGTCAATATCAGCAGTGTGGAAGCGTCTCTTTTTACAATGACTTTGTATGCCTCAGCCTTTCTCGGGGAGATAATGAGAGGCGCGCTCCTAAGTGTTGACACAGGGCAGACTGACGCTGCATATTCCCTGGGACTGGGAAAGGCTGTAACCTTCAGATACATTGTTTTTCCTCAGGCACTCAGGATAGCGGTTCCGAATATCTGCAACTTTTGTATCGGTCTTTTGAAGGGAAGCTCTGTGGTATTTGGTATAGGTGTTGTCGATATGATGGCGGCAGCTAAAATACGGGCAGAAGCCGGCTACAGGTATATTGAGGCATATATGCTGGTAGGAATTTTATATGTAATACTTGCCTTTATCATTGATGGGTTTTTTAAACAATTGTCAAAATATTTGGCACGGGGTTATCAGACATGAAAAGAAAAACCGGAAAAATAAAAATATCTGTTATAACTCCGGTTCACAACACAGACCTTAGTTTCCTTGAAAAGACTGCCCGTTCGGTATCGGAAATTGATTTTGACAAAAAGAGTCTTGAATGGGTTGTGGTATTTCACAACTGCGACGAAGGGTATGAAAAAGAGGCAGAAAGAGTGCTTCTTTCAGATACACTAAATGTCAGGATCTTTACTTTAAAGGATGAAAATCACACTCCGTCAGCGCCCAGAAACATGGGGCTTAAAGAGGCTTTGGGTGATTATGTGTACTTCCTTGATTCCGATGATGTGGTTGAACCTTCCTTTCCTGGTAAGGCGTACGAAGCAGCGACTGTTCACAAGGGGCAGATGGTTGTTGCCGGCGCAAAACAGGAGAGCATCCAGAAAAACGTTATGCCTCTTCCGATGCCGCTACTGCTCTACAGCTCTGAAGGAATCCACATTATTGACAATAAAAAATACATAAGTGCATCCGGGAAAGAAAAAAGACGCCGAAATCGGGATGAGCTTGGCAGGCTCATCTATGGCGCCCCTATGTTCCTTGGTACCAAGCTGATCGGGAGAAAGCTCATCGAAGAAAGCGGCGCTTTATTTGATGAAAACCTGGAATATCTGGAGGATGTATGCTTTGAGACTGCCTTGTACGGCGCTGCGGACAGAATAGTTGTACTTACGGATGAGATAGCTTATACCTACAGACAGCATGAGGGCTCTACCTTTCAGAGCATCTTGGCTAAGGACAGGATAGATGCAGGTGTGCTCTTAGAGCCCGTAAAGAGAATAGTGAGTCGGTGTGAAAAAGAAGATATCGACTATAATCTCTTTTTATGGAGCATATTTGAAATGCTGGGATCGGCGATCCTCAGGGGAGATATGCCACAAGCTGTTACAGACAGGGTAATGAAAGAGATGGCGGAGTATGTTGAAAAACTTCGTCCAATTCCCTATGTGGGACCTGACGGGGCAAAAGAGCTTGTCTCCATGAAGTTTCTTGCGGATATTTTTGTTGATAAGAAACACAGGGCATACAAGCAGGACAGAATTGATATCACCTTTCAGGATATGGTGGAGAAGATTGGTGATTACAGTGGAACTGCCATTGTTACTGACAATGGCTCTGTCACCTATGAGGAGCTTGATGAACTTTCAGACAGGATTGCATCCTGCATCATAGGAAGATTAAAGACCGGCAAGGTTACTGTGGGCGTCTTCATGGACAATTCCATTGAAAGGATAATCGCAGCCATAGCAGTTATCAAGTCAGGGTATCCTCTGGTCATTTTGTCAAAGCATGGCAGCAGCGAGCGGCTCTCCTACATTGCCGATGCTGCGGGCGTAGAAATGCTCCTTGCGGACGCAGAGGAAATTGATGCAAAAGCTCTTTTCCATAAAGATATTGAAGTTGTTACCTATAAAGAAGGTACAAGCAAGAAGTGTGAAATTGATATCGGGGGTCTGCACTTAAGAGACAGTGCGCCTATGGTCATAGAGTTCACCTCCGGCTCTGAGGGCAACCCCAAGGGCGTGGAGTTTTCAAGAAGGAATTTCATCAACTTCCTGTATCACTTTGACGGGAATGTCAAGAACTGTCATCAGTCCAGAGTGAGCAACACTTTCATAATTCACATGGAGATAGATTTTCTCTTTGGGCTCCTTTTGAGTCTTGAGGCTCTTCTTTTTGGGAAAAAGCTCTGCCTTTTGCGAAACACAAAGGATATTGGGGCGGATTTTGCAAGAGAGTGCCTTACTAAGGATGACGGGGTCAGCATATCGGCTGTACCTTCCGTTGCGGATGAATGGTTTACTGATCCGGAATATGACGGGCTCTTTAAGAGAGTTGTACTGATAGTATACGGCGGAGAAGGTATAAAAAAGGAACAGCTTGAAAGAGCCGGGAAGGCCATTAAGGAAGGGGCTTCAATATACAGCGGCTTTGCTACCACAGAGACGGGACCTGCAGTATACGGCGTGGTCACAATGGATAAGATAGACTGCGGAAGACCGTATGATGATGTCTGTGTAACGATCATAGATAATGACGGAAATCCTCTGCCCTATGAAGAGAAGGGGAGAGTCTGCATAAAGAGCTATGGAGTGGCAAACGGCTATATCAATGGCAGTAATGAGGACTTCATTATCGACAGGTCCGGGATCAATACCTTTATCTCAAGGGATGAGGGATATATCAAGAGCAGCGGTGAGCTGGTGATATGCGGAAGACTTGACCGGATGATAAAGCAAAAGGGTGTAAGGATAGATCCTTCAGAGATAGAGAGGGCGGTTATCAGCTATCCCGGTATTGAGAATGTGGCGGCAAAAAGCTTTGAAGGATCAGGCATCTGCTGTTTTTATACAGCAAAAGAAAAGGTTGATGAATTTAAGCTAAGGGTCTTTCTTTCAGGTAAGCTCCCTTATTTCATGATGCCTGAGTGCTTCTGCCATCTGGAGAATATGCCGGTAACGGAAAGAGGTAAGCTTGATCTTAAGGCGCTTACCATGCCGGAGGAATTACTGCATAAGAACAGCATTAAAAAGTCCGAAAAAACCCTGCCGGAAACACTTGGCAAAGTCCTTGAAGCCTTCAGAAAGGAATTTAGCCCCGATGAAGTGGAGGAGGGCGACAATTTCTTTTACCTTGGTGGAGACTCCATCAGGGCTGTGAAGCTCTCGCTCCTTCTGTGCGAGGAGGGATTAGATGTAGGGATGCAGGACGTTTTCAAGTATCCTTCACCGATACTTCTTGCAAAGGCCGTAGATGAGGGGCTTACAGCTTCCGGAAAAGAGAGGCAGGAGGAGTCTGCGTCCCGGGAAGGGTATATAAATGATACCGGGCTGAAAGAGTATGATGCGCCTCCTTCTTCTGATTGTGAGTATGCCTTTGAGCTTACCGGCATAACAAAGGGCTACTTTACCATGCCTGACACATACAGGGAGGCCTATAGGTATGCTCTTAGGATACAGTACACCACAACCGAGCAGCTTGATAGAGAAATACTGGGAGAGCGGGTAAGAAGCATTGTCAGCGCTCACCCAATGCTTCGATGCGAGCTTGCCAATGGTAAGAATGGAAAAGTCTTCGGTTTCGTAAGAAAAAAATGGCAGGAAGAGGTGACCTACAGGGATATATCAAGGTATCCAAAGGAGACGGCAAGGGGCTTTCTGAGCGGTTTTTGGAAGGCTATGGATCAGGAGAACAGGCTCTTTAGTGTGGCGTGCTTTAAGGTGGATGATCAGAGGCATGTGGTGCTGGTTCGAATGACCCACATGGTTACCGATGCCATCGGAAGCGGGATCCTATTAAAAGAGATCAGCGGAAAAGCTTCGCCATCAGAAGCTGAGGATAATTTCATTGCGGTAAAAAGACGCAGTGTAAGAAAACTCAGGGAAGAGAAAGAAAAGGCCGCTGCGTTTTTTGAGGAGTACTTAAAGAATGCACAGCCTGCAGCAGTGAATCCACCCTTTGGAATAGTTGAGGAAAATACAAAGGTTTTAAGAAAGTTTGTGCGTCTTGATAAGGACCATGTAAAAAGACTTAAGGAAAAAGCTGCCCACATCGGTGTTTCTTTTGAAAACCTCATCCAGTATGAGTACGCCAGGGCACTTTCCGGAGCAATTTCAAAGGACAGGATAATCTTCCTTTGCACCTTTTCCGGAAGAGATGAGAGCAATATTGAAGCTGTAGGCAATTTCTTTACTGTCCTGCCGGTGGTCTATGACAGTCAGATGGGCCCGGTGGATTTTGCCGAAAACATCCTAAAGCTTAATGAGTATTCCTATCTTGATTCGGATATGGTAGGCAGACTTGCCAAAATACCCTTTAGTGCCCTGGGAACAGCTGAAGGTATCAATTCCAACATTATAGAAGATTCTCTTAATGATCCACGTATATCCGATGCAAAGCAGGTTATTTTTGAGGACCTGAGGGGCAAGCGTATGTATATGGAAGGGGACGAACTGGTTATTGAAATGAGCTATTATGACATGGACGTAACTGACCGGGTTTATAACGAAATAGAAAAAAGAATGAAGGAGGCCTTTAAGGCAATATGAAGCGTGCCGATTATCTGAGAGTTTTGCCTCTTATTGAGAATATCGAAAAAGACAATAAGGATGATGAAAGTACGCCACTTGACCGGGTTTCTGAGGATGTCAAAGAGCTGATAAAGGGGATAAATATCATCCTGTTTGGTACTCACGACCTGGAGAACATAAATACAAAGAAAGAGTGGGTATCAAAGATACTGAGCTTTGTAAGGGACCAGATAAAAAGGCCTGGACAGATAGACCGGGATTTCTACTATGCGATCATGTACGTAGAAGTAGTGAGTGCTTCCGATATGGAACAGGCGGCCGTAAGATCTTTTCTGAAAATGGACGAGGTTACAAGAGGACGATATATAAAGTTCTATCACGACTTCTCACACTTCTGGGGTGAACTGGATCTATCAGGGGAGAAAAAAGGAGCTATAGGTGAAAGGGTCAGCATACTCAAAGAAAAAGCAGACGACTTTAAGTGGCTCTATGATAGGCTCTCTGACTACAGATCCAAACGCGTTCTTTCCAATATGCTAAATAACTGGCGCACCTTCGATGTCAACCTCATTGCAGGGATGAAGGAAAATTCTTTTCCGGACTATTTTGATCCTGACGTCTTTGAGTTTGATGAGGATGAGGTGCTGGTTGATCTTGGGGCCTACATCGGTGACACGGCCTTGGAATACATTGACAATGTCGGCAGATATAAAAAGATATACTGCTACGAGATCACCGATGAGTCGGTGGCTAAGATGGAAAAGAGATTAAGGACCTATCCGGATATTTCCATCAGGCAAAAAGGAGTGGGGGATAAAAAAGGAGTCATGCACCTTGAAAAGTCCAAGGTGAGAAATACCGCCAACAGGCTGCAGAGAGGCGACGGCGATGAGATACAGGTCGTGACTCTTGATGAGGATATTCAGGATAAGATAACCTTCCTTAAGATGGACATAGAAGGTGCAGAGCAGGCGGCTATACTTGGCTGCAGGGAGCATATTCTAAGGGACAGGCCAAAGCTTGCCATAAGTGTTTATCACAGTAACAGGGATATCTATGAGATCCCAAGACTTATAAGCAGTATAAGGGATGATTACAGATACTATCTGAGAAGTCACGGCAACCAGTGGGCGCCGTCGGAAATAACACTATTTGGAGTATAAAAAAATGGAAACAATTCAGAGTGTAGTTCTTTCAAAAAAAGGAATCTTTGATGGCCCGGCCATAAAGACTGCTGAAAGGAGCCTTTCATATGCTGAGTTTGATGATCTCACTGAGAGATTCGCTGCAGAGATCACAAAAAAAGGCGCCGGAGCGGGGAAGAGCGTTGTCCTTCACATGAAGCGCAGCATCGAGATGGTCATTGCCATGTTTGGCATTCTTAAAAGCGGAGCTGCCATAGTCCCAATAGTTTATGACTTTCCAGAAAAGAGACTGGATAGCGTAATATCAAGTTCCAAGGCTATGCTGGTTGTTACTGATGATCTCTACAGGGAAGTTATGAGCGGAGAGTCTACGATCCCTGCAGACTTTTCTTTTGAAAAGGCAAAAGAAGATGATCCCGGAATAATCCTGTACACATCGGGGTCCACTGGAAATCCCAAGGGAGTCTGCCAGAGCCAGAAGTCTGTAGCAAACCTTTTTACGCAGTTTCCTGAGGAAATAAAGTCAACAGGCATTATACCAAAGAGCTTTAAGAATGTCCTGGCAAGGCTCAATCACGGCTTTGTCGTTGCATATCACTATGAGTATCCGATAGCTCTTTTAAACGGCAAGACACTTATCCTTTTGGATGAGGATGAGCAGGCGTCAATACTTAATACTGCAGAGTACCTGGAGAGTAATGAAAGCTGCCTCATGGCAATCCTGCCATCCCAGCTATCCATGTACCTTGAGGATGAGAGATTCTGCAAGGCCATGAAAAATGTAAGCTGTCTTGGTTTTTTTGCAGAGCCTGTTCCTGAGGCTTTGAGGGAAAAGCTTCTTGGCCTTCCGGGCTTTACAGGGTCAATAATATCTGTCTTTGGACAGACGGAGACCTTTGGTATAGGCTGGCAGGATATCAGAAAAGGGTCCGGGATGGTTATTTCCCCCGGGGTATCACTTCTTTCTCTTAATGAGGACGGAAGTGCTCTTCCTGCCGGGGAGAGGGGAGAACTGGTGGTGCGGACACCTTCTCTTTTTACCGGATATCTGCTTGATGATATGGAAAAGGCAGCTGCCATATTTAAAGAAAAAGAAATCTTCCTGGAGAAAGAGCGCTTTGTAAAAACAGGTGATATGGGCTATGTGGATGAAATGAAGGTTATTCATCTCTCGGGCCGAAATGACCGCATGGTGAAATATCACGGACAGAGAGTTGAACTGCCTGAAATTGAAGAGATCATGAATAAGCACCCCTCAGTCAGAAGCAGCTGCGCTGTCATCGCAAAGGGCAAGAAAGGAAATGATCTGCTGATCGCCTACTATGAGGGAGAGCATGATAAGGATGCAGTGCTTAAAGAGCTGCGCACTTTTATGTCGCTATTCATGCCGGCCTACATGATACCGGTGTATTTTATCCGGCTTGATGCACTTCCTCTCAATACCAACGGAAAGGTGGATTACACTGCCCTTAAGAACAGAGAGATCGAGTACGAGAGGTTTGCAGACAGCCGGTCCATGAACGAGGTTGAGACCCTGATCGCGGGCTATGCGGCAGAACTTCTTGATCTAGATAAGGAGGAGGTTGGGGCACAGTCCAATCTGATGGCTCTTGGAATGGATTCCTTAAACGCTGTTCTTCTGATAAACCGACTGGCTGAGGATGGATATGTTCTTAGCATTGAGGATTTTATAACGTCCCTTTGTGTGGAGGATATCGCCGCCAAGCTTCGCAGGAGGAAGAGATATCAGAAGGAAAAGAAGAGTACTTCAAAGCTGGTTGAATGTACCGATATGCAGACCTTTTGGATAAGGAACAACCTTCAGGTAGTGGCAAATATCGTAGCTTACAGAGGGATAGAAGAAGAGGAGCTTAGGAAAAAAACTCAGATATTGCCGGACATACATCCTGCCCTTCGAAGTGCATTTTTAGAGGATGAGGGCGTGTTTTATACAAAGGTTTTAAAGCACCGCCCAATGAGATATGAGTACAACGATATAAGGGACAGAGGTGACAAAAGTACCGAGATTTCCGGGATGCAAAGGATGATCATCAGCAAGAAGTTTGAAGAACTCTTTACAAATCCTGATCTTTCGGACCTTTTATACGTCGCTGCCTTCAGAACTCATGATGACAAGACTGTACTTGCCATTCGCTTTGACCACAGGGTGGTTGATGCTGTTGGAGAAAAGATTCTTTTCCAGGAATTTCTGTCAACAGATGAGTTGTCGGAGACTGATAATTACATCGAATACCTGGAGTACACCGGGGATGAGGATGCAAGGGCAAAGGCCGTGGAATTCTGGAAAAATTATCTGGACGGAGTTACTCTGGCTTGCATCCCTAAAAATCCGGCCTCCACAGGAACGCCGAATTACAAGAAATACAGCTATTCCATCAGTGGTGATAAGGCCGATAAGCTAAAGGATCTTTGCCGAAGGGAGGCTATTTCCATTTCAGCCTTCGGCCTTTGCCAGTATGCCAGAGCGGTTATGGAGGTTCTGGGGCAGGAGGATATAGTAGTTCCGATGGGAATATCAGGAAGGAGCCTTCCCATTGACGGAATGGACAAGATGCTGGGGTGCCTTGTAAATGCAGTACCTGTAAGGATTAAAAAGAGTGATACTGAAAGGGAATTCATGCAGTCCTATTTAAAGGCTGACAGGTACGGCTTTTTGCAGGCAAAGGCCATTTTCAAGGAGTGTCTTGGAATGGATGAGCCGCCTATGATATCGCCGTATATCGTAGGACAGATATTCCCCGAACATCTGGTAAAAGAAAAATATAACTATTTTGCAACACCCTCCTACAACCTCTTTCCTATGGGAGAGTTCCTCTGGGAGGATGAAGAAGGGATACATCTTTTAATGCATCCGGATATCGATCTGTGGGATGAGCAGGTCATGGACAGGGTACTTAAAAGAACTGAAGAATTGCTGGAAAAGAATGTGAAGTGATAAGGAGCTTAACAAATGGGGAAAAAACATATAGCTTTATGGGGAACAGGTGCACCTTCCCTCAGGATATATTACGCCTTAAGCGATGAGGACAGGAACCGTGTGGTGATAATGGAGAACAACAAGGAGCGCCGGGAGAGTGCCTGGGAAACCATAGAGGATGTTTATGCCCTTAAGGATATTGATCTGGAAGAGATTTCTCTGTTCATACTTCCTACCTATGGAATAAATATGGAGAAACAGCTCAGGAAGCAGCTGGTTGATAAGGGCTTTCCAAGTGAGAAGATCCTTGTAATAAGCCCTGAGGTTTTCCGTAAGGAGATTGCTGAGCATAAGAGCCTTGCGGCGCTTATTGAGCACAGAAAGATCAAGGCACTATACATAAACTCACTGGAATTTGAGGTGGCACATCACTGCAATCTGAATTGCAAGGGCTGCAACCATTTCTCATCCCTAAGCCCCGAAGGATATGCGGACCTTGAACAGTTTGCAAAAGACCTTGAGAGGATACTTGAGCTGGTGGATCATGTGGGAAGGATAAGGCTCCTTGGAGGAGAACCGCTTCTTAATCCCGAGCTCTACCGTTTTGTGGAAGAGGCCAGGCGGATCGATAAGTCTGATCCTGTAGAAGTATGGACCAATGGACTTTTACTTCTCTCCGCTCCGGAAAAGCTTTTTGAAGTGATGAATGAGTGTGGCGCAACCTTCATGATCACGGTTTATCCTCCGGTGAGAAAAAAATTCCCC
Organism: uncultured Lachnospiraceae bacterium; assembly: GCA_946407725.1. Classification (GTDB taxonomy): domain Bacteria; phylum Bacillota; class Clostridia; order Lachnospirales; family Lachnospiraceae; genus NK4A144. Next base: position 7,493 of record CAMJPM010000036.1, on the reverse strand, counting down.
GAGATACAAAAGCATCTTGATGAGAAGAAAGTCAGATACAAGGTCTTTAACGAAGTGGATATGTTTAACGGACAGATCAACCCTGAAGGTGATTCGGATCCTGCTATGGCTGAAAGCGTGTGCTTTTCATCGGAGTGCCATATGTTTGAAGAGGGCTATATTTCAAAGTGTCAGATTGCCCACAGACTTGAGGTTTACATGAAGCGCTTTTCACTTCCAAAACCGGAGGAAGAATTCAGATTAAACCTCTATGACAAGGAGCTTGATTCAAGAAAACTTATCGAGTATCTGTTCAGCCCCATTTCCATGTGCCGGTATTGCGGGAAGTGGCGCTATTTTAACTGGGAACAGGCTCTGCCTGAGCCTGCCAAGGAGGACTGGTATTGCAGCGCAAAGTACTGAGTGAAATAATGCTTTCCATAATCACGCCCTTTTTTAACCAGGACCTCACTGTCTTTAAAAGGACCTGGGAATCTGTGCAAAGAGCTGCCAAAGGCCTTGCCTATGAGTGGGTCATTATCATGCATAATACCGATAACTGCACTCCTTCCGATATCATGTCACTTGTGGATAACACTCCGGAGGTTAAGATATTTGAAAAGAGGGATGAGTGGCATTCTCCCTGCTCTCCAAGAAACGAGGGCATCAAAAGATCCCGGGGGAAATATCTGTATTTTCTTGATGACGATGACACCTGTGAGCCGGAGTTTTTTGAAAAAGCCATTCAAAAGATGGAGTCTGATGTCATAGACATTCTGATGGGAAAGGCCGGGTGCGAGGGGGCAGATGGAAAGCTTATCGTGGTGCCTACAGATCTTTTGTTCCCCGAGACAAAGGATGGATATACAGTTCCCGATGATCCGGATATAAGAGGAAATTTGTTGTACGGGGCCGGTTCCCTTCTGGGGACTAAGCTCATACGAAGGAAATTGGTTGCGGATAATGATATCAGCTTTGACCCTGAAATAGTATTTACGGAAGATATATTGTTCCTGGTAAAGTGCTATTCACATGCCAAAAAGATATGTGTGATGACATCACTTGTTGCCTACACATATATTCAAAGAAATGACTCACTGCTGCAAAGGGTAATGGGGGAGGATAGCTTTGATGAGACGGTTTATACGGTGCCTTTAAAGAGAATTGTTGACCTTGCCATGGCAAATAATATCTCTCCCGGGGCCCACGTCTTTAACATGATGGGAATGATGTCCGTCATCTATGCTTCAAACAGCATGGAAGAGAAGAAAAAGAAAAAACTTATCGAGGATCTTCAACAGTATATTCTGACTATCAATCCTTATTTTCCCGCCCAGATTTCGGAAAAAAGGGTCAGAAAAGAGTATCTGACTGATAGAAGAGCAGAAAAGCAGGAAGTGGAACAATCTCTTTATGAGCTTGGTATACAAGGCGAAGATCCACCGCTTTACTATAGGGATATTTCCCACCTTGATGAACAAAAACAGATTGCTTTTATGAAAGGCTTCTGGAAGGTATTGGAGGGAGACGGGAAAGACATAAACGCGGCTGCTTTTGTTCTTGGAAAAGACAAAACCATGATACAGCTTAGCATGGACAGGGAATTATATAAAAAAACAGGACCTGAAAAAATTAGCAAAATAATGATGAGATGATGAAGATGGGTACAAGAAACGACAAGCTGATAAACAAAATGTTTGTAATGACAATGATGGTGGTGGGTGTTGCCATGTTTGCCGGCTCCATAGGGTCCCTGGTGGATGGAATGGTAATAGGTAAATTCCTGGGCGTAAAGCAGGTGAGCGCAACTGCACTTGTAGCTCCGGTCATTGGAATACTGTCTGTAATAGCTACCATATTCGGGAACGGCCTACAGCTGATACTCTCCGGGCTGATTGCAAAAGGTGACAAGGAAGGGGTATCCCGAGTTTATACCACCAGCTTTATGACTGTTCTTGTTTTGATGACCATCATTGCAGCGGCACTTTTCATATTCGCTCCGCAGCTGTGTATGTTTCTTGGCATGAAGGGTGATGAGGCGGACCTTTTTCCTTTGGGAGTTGCTTACTGTAGAGGATATGCATTTGGTGTGCCTTTTTTTGGTCTGGCTATCTCAATAACCCAGTCTCTTCAGCTTGACGGAGACAGGAATCTCTCTCTTTTGGCAATACTGGGTGCAGCTGTGGTCAATATCTCGGGAGATATAATCTGCGCCACTGTTCTTCACGGAGGACTGTTTGAAATTGCATTCGTTACATCCTTAAGTAATTTGGTGATGTTCCTGGTAGTGATGCTTCACTACAGACCCGGAAGGACCAATCTCATGGTCTTAAGCCCACAGCTTTTTTCATTTAAGGAGATAGGGCATCTTATTTCCAGAGGAATCCCCAATGCAATCCTTATCGCCTCGGAGTTTGTCAGGGCCTTTGGCATGAACTTTACTCTTATGGCCTTCGTCGGAGGCGCCGGCGTAGCTGCTGTTTCGGAGGTGACAAACTGCAGCAGTCTTCAAGCAAGCCTGATCGCGGGTTTTTATGCTGCGATATCTGTGATATGCGGTGTTTTTGCCGGTGAAGATGACAAGAAGGGCCTGGCGAGCGTTATGAAGAGTGGTTTTAAGATCGGAATAAGACTGGCTTTAGTCCTGATGGCATTTATGTTTTTACTGGCAGGGGTTCTTCCGCGTATCTTCATAAATGACGAGGGCGTAATAGCAGCCACAAAAATCGCACTGCGGATACTTGCACTGTCTTTGCCTTTCCAGATACTTTCAGGTGTTATCTGCGGTATGTTCCAGGGACTGCAGTACACTAAACTTGCAAGTATCTGTTATATCTTAAGGGACATGGTCGTTCCTGTGATCTTTTTGATCTTGTTTGGCATACGCTTTGGCTCAAATGGCGTGTTTGTGGGAGTTTCTGTATCATATGTATTTTCACTTCTGATGCTTATTGCCTATACAAATCTCAGGATGAAAAATACGGGATCGGATTTTTACAGCAAACTTATGCTGATCGATACCGGCAAAGAGGCGTTTGAAAGCTATGAAGCGTCAGTGGGCAGCCTTGAGGAGGTCAGCGCCGCATCCGAGGGAATAAGGCAATTTTGCCTTTCTCTTGGTTGTTCAAGAAGAACTTCTTTGGTGACTTCCCTGGCAGTGGAAGAGATGTGCACAAATGCTGTTAAGCATAATAATGCAGGACCGATGAAAAACAGCATTGATATACTGCTTACCAGAAAAGATGACAAAACATGGATTCTGAGACTGAGGGATGATTACAGACTGTTCGATCCATGTATGTGGCTTAAAGAACATAATGAAGATGAGGATGAGAAATATGAAAAGGTCGGCATCAGAATGATACATGAACTGGCGCAGAATGTAACCTACACCCAACTACTTCAGATGAACAATCTTATCATTGATTTTTCAGAGAAAAAGCCCTGAAAAAACCATTAATTAATGCTGAAGGTTTTCTTTATTGTGAGAATATTTTGGCCGTCTTTATACTCATAGTGTATGTCGTCCACGCTTTTTTTGACAATAAAGATACCAAGGCCGCCAATCTTGCGTTGCTCTAAGGATGAACTTGTATCAGGGTCATCAGTTCCCAGAGGATCAAAAGGCTTCCCTTTGTCAATAAAAGAGATTGTTGCAGTCAAAGGGGCCTTCTCTACATCAACCTGTATGGCGACACTTCCGGTTTCACCGTCGCAGGCGTAAAAGGATATGTTCCCGAACAGTTCATCCACTGCCACGTTAATTGTCATCAGATCGCCGTCGCAGCAGTTGTATTCTCTAAGGAAATTACTGACAAAAGCAACAACTTTACTTCGCTGTCCAGATCCAGAGTGACGTCCTGAACGTAGTACCGAAGCAGTGCTTTCGTATGCGCCTTGGTCTGGTTAAACTGGATGACATAAGAAAGAACTGCAAGTGCTACACTTGCAGAGAGCATAATTACAAAGAGCCATATTGAGATGATCAGAGAAATCTTTTTTTACGTGATTTCATTATTACATTTCCTCAACGTCCATTACATCAACCATTCCTGTAAAGGTCAGAACATCCATCACAGGCTTTGGGACATGTATGATCTTCATGCTTCCCTGTTTTTTCATGGTTTTGGCAGAGGCAAGAAGAAGACGAAGGCCTGCTGAAGCCAGATATTCAAGCTTTTCGAAGTCAAAAACAAGCTCGGTAGCATCACCTATATTGGCTTTGAGCACATCCTCGAGCTCTTTGGCCGAGGCGGTTCCAAGCTGCCCTTCGATGGCAATTGTAAGCCTTCCCCCATCTTTGTCTGTTATTATTTTCATTGACTCGATCCTCCTTATCTGATATATATCTTAATTTTATATGAAATTGAGTGTATAAGTCCATAAAATTTATAAAAGAATTAACGAAAAATGGTAAAATAGAGAAAAATCTTTTTTTTCGGATCGGAGGATAAATGTCTTATCAACTGATAGCAGATACATTGTACCGGGAAATTTTGATAATATCAGTGGTTCTGATAATAATACTGCTTATTAATAATCTGGTACTTTTCAAACAGAAGCTCACCAGCCTGTTTTCACTGATGCTTTTATTTGGCTTGGCGGCCTGTGTTGCGGAACTGATTTTGGATATCTTGGATGGAGATCCGCAGAAGACGTCCCTTATTTATTTGGTTGGAGGAGTATTTACGATGCTGCTCCTGGATTTTACGGCCTGCCTCAATCGATATTTCATGGAGCAATTTGGCATTGTGATGAAAAAATGGCAGATCTTTCTTCTTTATGTTCTGCCCAATATAGTGATTTTAGTGCTATGTATTACGTCTCCATGGACGCATTTGTTTTTTGGGGTAGATGAAGAAGGTTTTATCGTTGAATATATATTGTATTTAGTGCTGTTCGACGTACTGGAGTGGACCTACATCGCCGTAGCAATCTTACTGGCGGCAAATTATATTATAACTACACCAAAAAAGGATAAACACCTGGCAGAAATGGCACGAAGCCTTGTAATATATGCCTTTTTATTTCCTGTTGTATATATGCTGCAGATACCGCTGAGGGGAGATGGAAGATATGATTTCGTTTCTGTGTCGCTGGTACTGGCAGTTCCGCTTGTATATCTGACGGCCAATATCAATATGCATGCTCTGCTTCAGTCAAGGGAGAAGATAGAAGCGGTGGAAGCCGAACTGAGCGTCGCTGCCAAAATACAGATGGATGCCCTGCCCATTGCTTCCCCGGTGTTTGAGGATCACCCTGAGATAAGCCTTAAAGCATTAATGGTGACTGCAAAAGAAGTTGGAGGGGATTTTTACGACTATTTTTTTATTGACGATGACAGACTTTGTTTCCTCATAGCAGACGTATCAGGCAAAGGAGTACCGGCGGCCATGTTCATGATGACCGTAAAGACCATGATCAGGGATCATGCCATCATGAACGGCAGTACGGCAGAGGTTTTCACTGCCGTCAACGCCAGTCTGTGTGAGAATAATGACGTAGAAATGTTCGCCACTGCCTGGATCGGTATTCTTGACACCCGGACAAAAAAGCTTCAATATACCAACGCAGGACACAATTATCCGGTTTTATTTAGACAGGGACAGCCCCCCGAACTTCTGGCAAAGAGACACGGACTTTTCCTGGCGGGAATGGAGGAAACGACCTATCGCTTTGACGAGCTTATGCTGAATCCCGGGGACAGGCTCCTGCTCTACACTGATGGCGTAACGGAAGCACAGAATACGGAAAAGGAACTATATGAAACCCGGCGTCTTTTTGCAACCTTAGAGGCAGATAACGGAAAAGACTGCGAGGATACACTGAAAGCTGTTCTGGACTCCGTAAATAAGTTTGCCGATGGCGAGCCCCAGTCCGACGACATAACCATGGTTATGCTGGAAGTATAATAAGCCGTCTTACTAAAATTTCATATTATTACAATAAAGATTGATAGGTCTATCGTACAGAATACAGGGATTGATAATTCTGACGCTATTATCCATGGATCCTTGAAATGGCAAATGCTCTCGGAGTCAGGACAATAGCAGAGGGAGTGGAGAATTCAAGACACGCAGCAAATATGATTGCACACGGATGTAAGAATATGCAGGGAAACTATTTGATGAAACCCATCCCCGAAGAGGATTTTGTCGGCTTTATACATAATGAGGAGAAGCGTGTAGGCAGTGGATACGGTAATGAAATAGTACTCGCATAAGCTCTAAATATGTAAAATATCCCAGTGGGTACAATGCCCACCGGGATATAAAAATCTGAAATGCAGATGATTTATGGGTTTGATAAGCCTGTTTCAGATATGGAGGAGCGATGAAAGAACAAGAGGCAGAATTATCTTTGTCTTCAGTAGAAGAGTATAAGGATTGAATAAAGTCTATCAGCACAAGATATAGGCAGTGCCAAATAAAGGCTGCTGTTTCGGTCAACAGGGAATTGATATCGTTTTATTGGTTCTTAGGACAGGAAATTGTTCAGCGAGAGGCGGAGAAAAAGTACGGAAGTGGCTTCTATTCAGCGTTGAGCAGGGATTTAAGAGAACTTATTCCAGGTGTGAAGGGTTTTGCAAGCTCAAATCTCCGTTACATGGCGAAATTCTATACTCTTTATAAGTCCACGATTTTCCCACAAGTTGTGGAAAAATCAGAAAATGAAAATTTCCCACAAGTTGTGGGAGATTTTAGTGAAGAGGATTTATTTGCTGTTCCTTGGGGACATCACAGAATGATTATTGACCGATGCAAGGATGATCCGGGCAAAGCGATATTTTTTATAAAAAAGACGATTCAAAATAACTGGTCAAGAGCTGTTCTCGAAAACTTTCTTGATACAGATCTATACGACAGGCAGGGGAAAGCCATATCGAATTTCGCATATGCACTCCCTGCTCCCCAGAGTGACCTGGCACAGGAAATGACGAAGGATCCATATAATTTTGACTTTCTTACAATACAGGAAGATTATGATGAGAAGCAGCTCAAGGATGCGCTTGTAGAAAATGTGATCCGGCTATTGATGGAACTGGGAAAAGGCTTTGCATTTGTGGGAAGAGAATACCCGCTCCCCATCGAGGGTACGGAAGAACGTATCGACCTTCTGTTCTATCACCTGTGGTTGCACTGTTATGTGGTGGTAGAGGTAAAGGTTAAAGCTTTTAGTTCAAGAGATATAGGGCAAACTGCCACATATGTTGCCATTGCAGATGATCTTATCCGAAGAGAAGGTGATAATAAAACGATCGGATTGATAATCTGTAAGAGTAAAAACGATGTTCTGGCGAAGTATGCAGTAGGGACTTCCAATGAGCCGATAGGGATTTCAGAATATGAGTTATCAAATCTACTTCCCACACCAGCAGAGATAGAAGAAAAACTGAGTGGAAATATTGATGCTGATGATACTTCAGAAGAATAATTGGAATACTTGACGGGGTTGAATATAACCTGAATCCGTGAAGTTCAGATAATATGAAGTGACCTACATTTGCAACAACG
>CAMJPM010000035.1 GCA_946407725.1 uncultured Lachnospiraceae bacterium | reverse complement strand
GTTAAGACATCGCCCTTTCACGGCGGTAACACGGGTTCAATTCCCGTCGGAGTCACTTGCCTTTTGGCATCATTATAAGCCGATGTGGCTCAATTGGCAGAGCAGCTGATTTGTAATCAGCAGGTTATCGGTTCGAGTCCGATCATCGGCTTTCTGAAAATGTATAGGTTCTGGACCTTTAGCTCAGTTGGTTAGAGCAACCGGCTCATAACCGGTCGGTCCAGGGTTCGAGTCCCCGAAGCTCCATCAAAAAACCACCGTCAGGTGGTTTTTTTAGTGGGCGAGAAGGGACTCGAACGGCAAGGCCGAGGGACGAAGTCCTGAGAGGAGGCGCCAGTGGCGCGTCCGAGCCGCAGCCCGGCCTGAAAGGCGCTTGTAAAAAAAACTGCTAACAGCTATTATGTAAGGAGGCAGTTTGGACCGCCGGTCTTTGGCGGAGGAAAGGGGTCTTTATGAAAAAGATTGGAAAAACTACTTGGAAAAAACTGATAGTTTCAGTCATGGTATTTATTCTGACAATGATGATACTTGCAGGCTGCGGAACCGGAAAAGGTTCTGAACCCGCGCAGGCTGAACCGGAGGCAAAGGAAGAAATAGCAGCAGAAGAAAAAGAGGTTGAAAAACCGGTAGAACAGCCTGTAGCAGAGACTGCTCCGGAGGAAGAAGAGAAAACGGCAACTCCGGAGGAAGAAGAGGAAACGGCAGCTCCGGAGGGCGAGGAAAGAGAGCTTACTGAAACAGAGCTGAAAAAAATAGAGGAAGATTTGAACACCTCTGCATACAATGGATTTGTTGTTGCCGAGTTTGCTTCTCCCAAGGAGATATTTTGGGACGAGGCATTATATAACGGAGGGGGCACAGATATCTCAGAACAGGAAACCAAAAAGATAGAAGAAGCATTTCTTAAGATCACAGGAGATGATGAGCTTTTCTGTCCTGTTACCGCGGTAAGAAAAACAGATCTTGAGGATATCGTAAAGAAGACCACAGGGCTTACTTATGATGTAATGGAGCATCCATTAACCTGGATGTACCTTAAGGATCAGGACGTTTATGCATTTTGTCACGGCGACACCAATTTTATGCCTGTAAAGCTTCTTTCCGGAAGCAGAAAGGGAAATGAATTATCAATAGATTATAAATTCGCAGGTTTTGATGGAGAAGATAATACCAATGATACGGATGCGGTTATATTCAATCTTAAAATGACGGAAAGCCCGGATGGCTATGTTTTTATTTCCAATCTGTGGAATCCTCCTGAAGGCAGGGAAGCCGGCATACAGAAAATATATGATGAGATTATTCAGAAATACGCAAGGGCAGTTAAAGAAGGATGGGATATGGAGAAGCTTCAGGATAACAATATGAGCTATCTCTGCGGTCTTTTTGCCAACACAAGAGGAGCGGATTATGATCCCATGGAAAATATGGGATATTATTACCGTGATCTGGATAAGGACGGTATTGGGGAGCTGTTTATCGGCGCCAATTCAAATGATGAGTGGATAGAGACCGTATTTGAAGTATATTCAGTAAGGGCCGGTGACTGGACAAGGATACTCAGTGCCGGTGAGAGGGACGAATACTTCCTTGCTGATGACGATACTTTCTATAATCAGGGATCGGATTCGGCCTTCAGCTATGCACTGCTCCACTATAAAGTAGAAGGATCGTATAAATTCCTAACTCCCATAGACGGGATAATTTATGAGGAACGTACAGGGGAAACAGCAAAGGGACCCTGGTATTATACGAAGGACGGCTACTGGAATACGGAAAATGCTGAGCCGATAAGTGAAAAAGAATACAGTGATTATGAGAATAAAGCGCAGGCTTCTTATGTCCGCATCGAGTATACGCCTTTTTCAACAGTGGAATTAACTGATGCTTCACCGGCAGAGGAAGAAAAGGATCAGGAACAGGCTAAGGTTGAAAATTCCGGGGAAGGCTATACCGATGATGAGATATGTAAAATGGCTCTGGACTATTATGAAAAGGAGAATAATTACCGACCATCGCTTGCTGCTATAGACAGTTCAAACGGTGATATGGTGACTATACAGCTCTACGACAATATGGGAGACCATAATTCCACCTCTGCCTGGTATGAGATAGACAGGAAAACCGGCAAAGGTACGGATACCGTGTTCGGAACGGAAATATCTCTCTGGTAGGACAGAGAATGATTACAAATTGTGAATACTATTGAAGGGACGGAACAGAATTAAATGGACATAGTAAAGATCATAGCAGAAGAGACCGGAGCAGCTGCGTGGCAGGTAGAGGCAGCAGTAAAACTAATAGATGAGGGCAATACCATTCCTTTTATTGCCCGTTACCGTAAAGAGGCAACCGGGAGCCTGAATGACGAGCAGCTGCGGACTCTCCATGAAAAACTCACCTACTTAAGAAATCTCGAAGAGAGAAAAGAAGAGGTGATAAATCTGATTGATGAACAGGGAAAACTTACAGACGAGCTGAAAGCGGCTATTCTTGCTGCTGAGAAGCTGGTGACAGTGGAGGATCTCTACAGACCATACAAGCAGAAAAAGAAAACCAGGGCCGATGCCGCAAAAAAGCGGGGGCTGCAGCCTTTGGCAGACTTTATTCTGGAGCAGAAAACGCAGCGTCCCCTGGAGGAGGAGGCGGAAAAGTACGTAACAGGAAAGATCACTCCGGAGTCCAACAGCAAAGAGGATGCTATCAAAGCCTCGGAAACAGAGGTTCTGGATGCTGCGGCTGCTATAGCGGGAGCCTCCGATATTATAGCCGAACAGGTGTCTGACAATGCAGAATACCGGGAGTACATCAGAAATATCACTTTCTCAGCCGGGAAGGTGGTTTCCGAGGCAAAAGATCCGGAAGCAGATTCAGTTTATCAGAATTATTATGAGTTTGAAGAGGGTGTTGAAAAGATAGCGGGACACAGGATCCTCGCCATAAACCGCGGTGAAAAGGAGAAATTCCTCGGAGTATCTGTAAATGCACCGGAAGAGCGGATATTGACTTATCTGGAAAAACAGATGATCACCTCCGATAACCCCTACACGACTCCGGTCATAAAAGCGGCCATAGCGGATTCCTACGGACGCCTTATCGAGCCCTCCATAGAGCGGGAGATAAGAAATGATCTGACTGAAAAGGCGGAAGACGGCGCTATCGAGGTATTCGGAAAGAACTTAAAACAGCTCCTGATGCAGCCTCCTCTTGCGGGGCAGACTGTCCTGGGCTGGGATCCCGCTTTCCGGACGGGATGTAAACTTGCGGTGGTGGATCCTACCGGAAAGGTGCTGGATACGGCGGTCATCTTCCCCACGGCTCCTCATAATAAGATCGCTGAATCAAAGAAGGTGCTGAAGGCGCTTATTGACAAATATAAGGTAACATTGATCTCCATAGGAAACGGGACGGCCTCCAGGGAGTCAGAACAGGTTGTGAGCGAGTTTCTGAAGGAGACACCCGGATGCAATGTCAATTATGTTATCACTAATGAAGCCGGAGCCAGTGTATATTCAGCCAGCAAACTGGCAACGGAAGAGTTTCCGGAATTTGACGTGGGACAGAGGAGTGCTGCATCAATTGCAAGGCGGGTACAGGATCCCCTGTCGGAGCTTGTAAAGATAGAGCCGAAGGCCATAGGTGTAGGTCAGTACCAGCATGATATGAACCAGAAAAAGCTGTCAGAGGCGCTGACCGGTGTTGTGGAATCGGCAGTTAATAATGTGGGAGTGGACTTAAATACCGCATCGGCTGCGCTGCTTTCATATATTTCCGGGATATCAGGTACGGTTGCAAAGAATATTGTTTCCTATAGGGAAGAAAACGGACGGTTTAACAGCAGACAGGAGCTGAAAAAGGTTGCCAAGCTAGGACCCAAGGCATTTGAGCAGTGTGCCGGTTTCTGCAGGATAATCGGGGGAGATGAGCCCTTGGACGCAACAGCGGTTCATCCCGAGTCATATAAAAGTGCAAGGGCTCTTTTGAAAAAAATGGACTGCGGTATCAGGGATGAAGGAAAGATCCGCAAGTTTAAGGACGGTATCAGTGATAAAGCAGGTCTTGCCGAAGAAGTGGGCTGCGGAGAGATCACCCTTATGGATATACTGACGGAGCTTGAAAAACCGGCCAGAGACCCCAGAGAGGATATGCCTTCTCCCATTCTCCGGTCGGATGTGCTTGAAATGAAGGATTTAAAGCCCGGGATGAAGCTTAAGGGTACGGTCAGGAATGTTATCGACTTCGGGGCATTTGTGGACATAGGAGTTCACGAGGACGGTCTTGTCCACATTTCGCGGATGTCTGACAGATATATCAAACATCCCCTTGAGGTGGTATCCGTGGGAGATGTTGTGGAGGTTACGGTTCTTGATGTGGATGAAAAGAAGGGCAGGATATCCTTAAGCATGGTGCCTGAAGGAGCATCAGGTCCTGCTAAAGCCCAGACTCCGGCAGGAGCCCCTCACAGGGACAGGGATCAAAAGGGGACCGGAGCCGTAAAACGGAGTGAAAAGGGCAAAACCTCCGGTGAAAGACGCAATCCCAATTCCGGAAAGGGCAGTCAGGAGAAATACGCACCGGGAACCATAGGCTATATACTGGCTCACTCCGGAAAGTAAGGACCCGGATTTACGTGAGCAGAGATTTATAAATAGTGATATAATTATAACTGTTCAGAACAAACACCTTACCTTAACAGAAGGGAGCGGATAAAATGGCGGAACTAATTTTAGACGGAGTTGATGAAAGCACACCTGTAAAAGAAGAGGTGGCCGTCGTTGACATCGGAACACAGATCGAGCAGATAAAAAACGAAGTGGAAGCTCTGACCCCTGAAGAACAGAAAACGGTGGCGGAGTTTGCTGAGAAGATAGATCTTCATAACAGCGCACTTGTTTCCAGATATGGTGAAAGTGCCAGAAAAAAGGCCACAGGCTTTGCCGATGAGGCGCTTAAGGGCGTGACGGGAAAGGATGTGGGAGAGATAGGCAAGCTTCTTTCAGAGCTTACAGTACAGGTTAAAAACTGCGACCCGGATTCCCAGAGTGGAGGTTTTAAGCTTTTCAATAATATAAAGAAAAAAGGCGAGGAGCTTCGGGTTCGCTATGGAAAGGTAAGTACTACGGTGGACGGTATCGCAAAGGAGCTGGAAGGACAGAGAATGAAGCTCCTTGTGGATATTGACAAGCTGGACAAGATGTATGACGAGAACCTGGAGTACTATAAAGAGCTCACCATGTATATTCTTGCGGGAAAGCAGAAGCTTGAAGAAGTCAGAAACGGGGAGCTTATTGAGCTTAAGAAGAAGGCTGAAGAGACCGGCACCCAGGAGGATGCCTGGGCTTACAGGGACCTGAACGAAAGAGCGAATCAGTTTGAAAAGCAGATCTATGATATGGAGCTTACACGGACTACCTGTATGCAGCTTGCGCCCCAGATAAGAATGGTGCAGCAGAATGATCAGGAGATGGCAAGAAGTTTGTACACCAGCTCTACGGACACCATTTCCCTGTGGAAGAAAAGGGTCAGCCTTGCCCTTGCCATGGAAAACAGCAGACAGGCCATAGAGATGCAGCGGTCGGTCAGCGATCTCACCAATAAGATGCTGAAGGAGCAGTCCGCAGCCCTTAAGATAAATGCCATAGAATCTGCAAAAGAGGCGGAGAGGGGCATTGTGGATATAGAGACATTAAAGCAGGCTAACAGTGACATCATCACCATGATAAATGAAGTGATGAAAATACAGGAAGAAGGCCGGGAAAAGCGCAGGAACGCCGAGATAGAGCTTCAGAATATCGAAAATGAATTGAAGGAAAACCTTGTGGGTCACGTCTGAGAACTGACTGCATTCTATCGCAGTGAACCCATGAAGGGTGAACTTAAAAACAGAGTGTGAACCAAAAGTTTGAAACATATGAAAGACAAACTGCGTACAAAAACAATAAAAACCCTGATCCTTGCCGGAATTGCAGCAGGAGCATTTCTGTTGATGAAGTTATTTGAGCCTTCATTGATAATATCACTGGGGATCCGGACGGCTTCGTTTTTTTCAATACTGGTTCCGGCTATTTTCGGGGCAGGTTTTGTGTTTTCCTCCGTTGGGCTTATATCCACAGCCCTGAAGGTGCGGCAGGAGGAAATGCTGGAGGAAAAAAGGCTTAAATCCCTGGATATTCACAATGATGTGGCGGAGCAGTACAGACTGGATGCGGGAAATCCCGTGAATACCAGGAAGAGGCTTGAACAGATAAAGGATTCCACTCCCGGAGCCGTGCGCCTTATGGACAGGTGTTTATCCCAGCTTGACCGCATGGACGAGCTTCAGAAACGCCAGCAGATGCTGCTTGAAAGTAATGACGCGGCATATCTTAAGGATACCGTAAACACACTGGAGCAGGTTGAGCATGAGATCTGTCTGAATTACAGAGGTATCGTGAATCAGTGCATTGTATCCGGGCCTGCAGCGGACGAGAGCAAATTCGATATGGACAAGATCGAGAAGTCCCTGAATAAGAACCAGGAGCTTCTGGATCAGTCAAAGGAGCTTCTGAAGGTATCCGCAGACTGGATAGATAATTACAATGAACAGGAAAATCCTGACAGAAGCCTTCTTGACAGCTGGATAAGGACAATAAGAAATACGATAAACGGAGGGGAAAAGCCTTGAAAAAAATAATATCAGCGATTTTGAGTATAGCGATGGTATTCTCCTGTACTGCCTGTTCCGGCGGTTTTTCAGATGATTCCTCCAGATATTCCAGAGAGGAGAGTATGAAGGAACTGGGTGTCTACTATGATAAGATCGCTCCGGTTTCCATCAGTGCGCCTCTGGACATCTATAATACGGATGAAACTGTTACCAGTCTTGCAAGTATCAATACTTTTCCTATTGTTGCTGAGGGACGGGGAACCATCGATATAGAGATCGCGGCTGCGACGGAAATGAGCTCAAAAGCCCCGGATGACTGGATGATAGAGGCTGCAGAGGCATTTAACAGGTCGAGGCAGACAATAGCCGGAAAGGATGTTTCCGTATCGGTTAGAAAAATAACCTCAGGAGAGGTGGTTACATACATGAAAGACGGAAATTACCGCCCTGATGTTTTCGTACCCTCCAATAATGCCTGGGGAGAGATGCTGAAAGCACAGGGATTTAAGGTTATCACCCTTGCTGACCGTATAGCAGGGAACACAGCCGGTATCCTTATGGAAAAGAATACCTATGACACCTTTTCTTCAAAATACGGGGAAGTAACGGTAGACAAGGTGCTTGAGGCTTCTCTTGCGGGAGACCTCACTTTCGCATACACAAATCCCTATACTTCTTCCACCGGCCTAAATATCCTGACAGCCATGCTTAAGGCTTTTGATCCTGCGGATCCACTGTCAGACACTGCGTCACAAAAGCTTCTGGACTATCAGAAACAGTCGCCTCCCGTGGCATATACTACGGCTGTGCTCCGTGAACAGGCTGAAAAGGGCATAATCAAGGCCATGGTAATGGAGGAACAGGCCTTCAGAAACACCCCGGAATTAAAGAAATATGTGTATACTCCCGCGGGAATAAGGCACGATCACCCGGTTTATACCTTTGATTATGTGTCAGAAGAAAAACAGGCGGCCGCAAAGCTTTTCACGGAATTCTGTCTGTCTGAAAAAATGCAGAAACTGGCATCCGATAAGGGCTTTAATCTGCATGATGAATATGTTTCGCAGGAAAGCGGGCTTGACGGTTCCGGATATATAGCGGCCCAAAAGGTCTGGAAGGCTTCCAAGGACGGAGGACGTCCGGTAATTGCGGTATTCGTAGCGGACATTTCAGGATCAATGGACGGTATGCCCATCAATTCCCTGAAGGAATCACTTCTTTCCGCCTCAAAATATATCAGTGATGACCACTATATTGGCCTTGTTTCCTATAACGAGGATGTCTATGTAAATCTTCCTGTGGAACAGTTTGACGCGACACAGCGGGCCTACTTCTCAGGAGCGGTCAAATCCCTTACTGCTTCGGGAGGAACAGCCACGTATAACGCTGTTCTGGTGGGATTAAAGATGATAGAGGAAAAAATGGAAGAGGTACCGGACGCAAAGCCCATGCTCTTTGTGCTTTCGGACGGAGATGCCAACAGGGGCGTGGATTTGAAAAGGGCTTCCAGGATAGTGGGAGGACTTGATGTGCCGGTTTATTCCATCGGATATAATTTAAGCGGCGGAGATGCGGAGGATCAGTTAAGAACCCTGTCCTCGGTAAATGAAGCGGCGCTGATCAATGCCAACTCGGACGATATTGTAAACCAGCTTCGCAACCTCTTTAATGTACAGCTGTAAGGGCTGATAGTTTGCAGGGACAGGCCTCAGGTTATCTGACAGAGGACAGAACATGAATGAAGAAGTAATGAAGAAGATCGGGATGGAAATGAGCATAAGAATGGGGCTTACCATGAGCTTATGTCTTTCCGTTGTCGGGAATCTGAGCTCCGGACATTTCAGTATTTTTGGGGTGATCACGGGATTTTTAGTCAGCCTGGTAATAAGCCTTATCATCGGATTTCTGATCCCTGTGGGAAAGGTGAATGCCGCTGTCGGCCGGAAACTGGGCCTTGAAAAGGGGAAGATGAAAACAAGGTGTGTAGAGAGCCTTATTTCCGATCTGATATACACGCCGGTTATTACTTTAGTCATGGTGTCTCTTGCATATAATGTGGTTATGAGACAGAGCGGAGGAAGGGCACAGCTTTCGTTTCTGCCGATGTACCTTCACTCGCTCATTATCTGCTTTATAGCTGGTTACATTATTATCTTTATCGTTACGGACCTGCACTTGAAGCAAATTATGAAAAGGTATGCGTGACTTTTTTGCGTTTACCTTTTGCATCGTTTGGAGTATAATCGCCATATAGTTTGTTTTGGAAAAATGATCAGGGAGGATACAGATTTTGGATTTAGGGGAAAAGCTTGTTGAAGAACTGGGGGTGGCCCCTCTATTCTCCATCGGACCTTTTGTAATAACAGAGTCCATAGTCAATACGTGGATATTGCTGGTGATAGTTCTTATCGCCTGTATTTTCCTGACACGGGGGTTTACGGTTGAAAATCCGGGTAAACGTCAGCTTGCGGTGGAAGCATTTGTAACCTGGATAAGGGATGTGACAAAGACCATGCTCGGAGATGAAGCCGTAGGATATTCCTGGTTTACCGTGACCATGATCTTCTTCATAGGCATGGCGAACCTTTCCGCCCTTATAGAGACGGCCGTCGCAGATAATTTCACTTTCATGAAGCCGCCTACAAAGGATCTCAACGTAACTATTGCGCTTGCCCTGATGAGCATAGTTATGGTGGAGATCGCGGGAATTCACAGAAAAGGCGTTGGCGGCTGGCTCAAATCCTTTACCAAACCCATTGCGATAATTACACCCATCAACATTCTGGAGATCATCATAAAACCGCTTTCACTTTGTATGCGACTGTTCGGCAATATTTTCGGGGGATTTATTATTATGGAGCTTCTGAAAATACTGGTTCCTTTTGCGATTCCTCTGCCCTTCAGCTGCTATTTTGAGATCTTTGATGCCTTGTTACAGGCTTATGTTTTCGTATTCCTTACATCGATCTACATTAGTGAGGCGGTGGAATAACCATCAGATACAGGCTACGCCTTCCGTGAAACGGAAATACCAACGGCGTGGCTCTCAAGGATTACATAGGAGGAAATAAAATGAGTTTGACAGCTTTGGGAGCAGGAATTGCAGCACTTGGATGTATTGGAGCCGGAGTGGGAATAGGTATTGCCACGGCGAAAGCAACGGATGCGGTGGCGAGACAGCCGGAGGCAGAGGGAAAGATCCGTACAACCCTTATCCTCGGCGCGGCTCTTGCGGAGGCAACAGCGATCTATTCGCTGGTTACGGCAATTCTTATCATATTTGTACTTGGAAAGTAAGGGACGGTTTGTAACTTGCCTGTGCAGCTGATGTACTGGTGGTTTTGAAGCGGTTCTTAAATGAAGACGATATAAAGGAGGTTGATCCATGGGGATCGTTTCCATACATCCTGTATCCATAGTGATCACGATCGCCAATGTGCTTATACTGTTCTTTATCTTAAAGCGCTTTCTTTTTGCGCCTGTAGATAAGATATTGGAAGAGCGGGCCCATCGTATTGTGGAGAACAAGGAAAGGGCAGAAAAAGCCGCGGAAGAAGCGGATGAGTTAAAAAGAAAATATGATGAGAAGGTGGCTGAGATCGAGCAGGCCGAAAAGACCAGACTTTCGGAAGCCAACAAAAAAGCGGCTGAGGAATATGACCGTATCATCAATGACGCAAATAAACGTGCGGATCAGATAATAGAAGATGCGGGCAGAAAGGCCGAAATGGAAGCAGCTGTGCGTGATGCCGAGCAGGAGAGGAAGATCGCGGAAATAGTTTCCGTTGCAGCCAGAAAACTGGCGGCAAACAGTAACGGTGCGGAAACGGACAGCAGCCTGATAGAAGAATTTTTAAGCAAGGCGGGTGAAGATAATGGCGATTGATGCCGAAAGCAGAAAAAAAGCCGTGAACGCCGAGCTGAAATACGTTACCAGACCTACCGACAGCCAGCTTTTCCGAATAAAGGAATTCATAAAGAAGAAGCTTGGTACTGAAGAGGTTGCTCTAGAGCTTATTCAGGACAGTTCCCTTGGCGGCGGATTCATCCTTACGGCAGGCAGTCTTATCTACGACTGGAGTACTGCGGGCAGGACGGAACAGTTTGAAAAGCTCATTGAGGAAGTCCTTACAGCAACACAGTATGACGAAAAGGATCTGCTGGATATATTAAAGGCTGAGGTCAATGACTTTGAACTCCATGCAAAATCCAACGAAGTCGGCGTAGTTGAATTCGTAGGTGACGGAATAGCCACACTTAAGGGTGTAGACCATGCGGTATACGGTGAAGTCGTCGTTTTTGATGATGGAACCAGAGGCATGGTGCAGAATATTGAGGTTGATCAGATCGGCTGTATCCTTTTTGGAAGGGAACAGGCCATCAGAGAAGGGATGAGAGCTGTCCGTACCCGGAAGAGTGCCAGCATCCCTGTGGGAGATGCATTCCTTGGGCGTGTGGTGAATGCGCTGGGGGACCCCATCGACGGAAAGGGAAAGATAAAGGCTGTGAGTCACAGGCCCATAGAATTTCCCGCTCCCGGCATAGTGGAGAGAAAACCCGTGGGTGTTCCCATGGAGACAGGCATCCTTGCCATAGATTCCATGTTCCCCATAGGAAGAGGGCAGAGAGAGCTCATCATAGGCGACAGACAGACGGGAAAGACCTCCATTGCCATTGATACCATTATCAACCAGAAGGGCAGGGGAGTTAAATGCATATATGTGGCCATAGGACAGAAGGCATCAACAGTGGCAAAGATCGTATCCACCCTGAATAAGACCGGGGCCATGGAATATACTATAGTAATGTCGGCTACTGCGAGTGATCCGGCTCCGCTTCAGTATATAGCTCCATACTCCGCTACAGCAATTGCGGAACAGTTTATGTATAAAGGCGATGATGTGCTTATTATTTATGACGATCTTTCAAAGCATGCCGTTGCCTACAGATCTATTTCCCTGTTGCTGGGACGACCTCCCGGCAGGGAAGCTTATCCCGGAGATGTATTTTATCTGCACTCCAGACTGCTTGAAAGATCCAGCAGACTGTCTCCCGAATTCGGAGGAGGCTCACTTACGGCACTTCCCATTATAGAGACCCAGGCAGGAGATGTTTCTGACTATATCCCCACCAACGTGATCTCAATTACTGACGGCCAGATTTTCTTAGAGGGAGATCTTTTCTTTGAAGGCCAGAGACCTGCGGTAAATGTGGGACTCTCCGTATCCAGAGTAGGAGGAGCGGCACAGAGCAAGGCCATGAAGAAAGCAGTGGGTTCTCTTCGTATCGACCTTGCGCAGTACAGGGAAATGGCGGTATTCACCCAGTTTTCATCTGATCTCGATTACGCGACAAAACAGATGCTTAACCACGGGGAAGCTTTAATGGAGCTGTTAAAACAGCCTCTTGAGCATCCGCTGTCGCTGGCAGAGCAGGTCATACTTCTTATCGCCGCAAATAATAAAAAGCTTGATAATGTAGGGAAGAAGAATATTAAGAAGTTTCAGGCCGGACTGCTTTCCTATTTTGAAAAGATCCATGCTGATGTGACAAAGAGCCTGGAACACAGGCAGATGCTGGATAAAGACCTTACGGAAAAGATACTTGCCTACGTGGATGAGTTTGTTGAAAATGAATGGGAGAATAAGTAAGGCGGGTTCCCATGGCTAATACCAAAGAGATAAAGGACAGGATCAACAGCATAAAAGAGACCCAGAAGATCACTAATGCCATGTATCTTATTTCTTCCACCAAGCTTAGGAAGGCTAAGAAGGAGCTGGAGCATACAGAGCCTTACTTTTACGGGATGCAGGCTATGACGGAGAGGCTCAGCAGGCATGTTTCCGGTATCAACAGTCCTTATTTTCGTGAGTATGATGATGAAAAGGACAAGGACAGGACGACAGCGTTTCTTGTGATCACTGCGGATAAAGGACTTGCCGGTGCCTATAACCACAATGTTCTGAAGCTCACGGAAGATGAAATGGCAAAGTATCAGAACACTAAGCTTTTTGTGGTTGGTGAGCTGGGAAGAAAGTATTTTGAGGCAAAGCATATTCCCATAGACGGGGAATTCCTGTATACAGCACAGAATCCAACCCTGCACAGATCTAGGACCATTACATTAAAGCTTCTGGAATTATATGAAACTGAGCAGATACAGGAGATTTTCATTGTTTATACAATAATGGTCAGCAGTGCGGAAATGGAACCCATGATACACAGGCTTCTTCCGCTTAAGGAAGTTACGCCGGTCAGTATTCCTTCGGATGTTTATCAGGAGGAGTTTCAGCTGATCCCTTCGCCGGAGGATGTTATCAAAGCGGTGGTTCCGAATTGTATTAACGGTTATATTTACAGTGCGCTGGTGGAATCATTCTGTTGTGAACAGCATGCCAGAATGTCTGCCATGCAGTCCGCAAACGACAGTGCCAACAGCATACTGCATGCACTGAATCTCAAATACAACAGGGTACGTCAGGCGGCCATAACCCAGGAGATCACGGAGGTCTGCAGCGGGGCAAAGGCGCAGCGCCAGAGAAGGAAAAAGAAGGAAAAAGCGTAGAGGAAATATGGAAGACAGGAGAAGTGAAGGAAAGATCATACAGGTTTTGGGTCCGGTAGTGGATGTGGCATTCCCGGATAAAAAGAACCTACCCTATATCAGGGACGCGCTTAGCGTTAATAATAACGGTACCAGGGGCGTGATGGAGGTATCCCAGCATGTAGGAGACGGCGTGGTGCGCTGTATCATGCTGACAGCCAGTGAGGGACTTTATAAGGATATGGTTGTGACCGATGAAGGCGGTCCTATAAAGGTGCCTGTCGGGAAAAGAACTCTGGGTAGGCTTTTCAATGTTTTCGGGGATACTATAGATCACGGTGAGGACATTCAGGATTCAGAACAGTGGAAGATACACAGGGAACCCCCGAGATTTGAGGAGCAGTCTCCGGTACAGGAAATACTTGAAACAGGAATAAAGGTTATCGATCTCCTTGCCCCCTATGCAAAAGGAGGAAAGGTAGGACTTTTCGGAGGTGCCGGTGTAGGTAAGACCGTGCTTATCCAGGAGCTCATCACGAATGTAGCTACGGAACACGGAGGATACTCAATTTTTACCGGTGTGGGAGAGAGATCCCGTGAAGGAAATGACCTCTGGTCTGAAATGAAGGAATCAGGAGTGCTGGAAAAAACAGCCCTTGTTTTCGGACAGATGAATGAGCCGCCGGGAGCCAGAATGAGGGTGGCCGAAACCGGACTTACCATGGCGGAGTATTTCAGGGATGTGGAACACAGGGATGTGCTTCTCTTTATCGACAATATCTTCCGTTTTGTACAGGCTGGAAGCGAGGTTTCAGCTCTTCTCGGAAGGATGCCGTCGGCGGTTGGTTATCAGCCTACTCTTGCAAACGACATGGGTGAGCTTCAGGAACGGATAGCTTCCACCACCAGTGGTTCAGTTACAAGTATACAGGCTGTTTATGTACCTGCGGACGATCTGACGGATCCTGCCCCCGCAACCACTTTTGCCCACCTTGATGCTACAACGGTGCTTTCCAGAAAGATCGTGGAACAGGGAATATATCCCGCAGTAGATCCGTTGGAATCCAGCTCCAGGATCCTGGAACCGGATGTAGTAGGTGAGGAACACTATGATACTGCCCTGAAGGTTCAGCAGACATTGCAGAAATATAAGGAGCTTCAGGACATAATCGCCATCCTCGGAATGGAAGAGCTTTCGGAAGAGGACAAACAGACAGTGTTCCGGGCGAGAAAGATCCAGAAGTTCCTGTCGCAGCCTTTTCATGTTGCGGAGAATTTTACGGGGATTCCGGGAAAGTATGTGGAAGTAAAGGATACCATAAAGGGTTTCCAGGCCATAATTAACGGGGATGTTGATAATTGCCCCGAGGAAGCCTTCTTTAATGTGGGTACGATAGAGGACGTTTTGGAGAAAGCGAAGAGACTCTGATGAGCAGCAGCTTTTACTTTTTCAGGATAATAGCGAGCCACGGCCTGATCTTTGAGGGAAAGATCAAAACTGTGATCTTCAATACCATTGACGGTCAGCTGGAGATACAGGCGCACCATGAAGAGATGGTCATTGCCGTTGATCTGGGATCGCTTAAATTCCAGACGCCTGACTTTGAGTGGCACCGGTATGTTGTGGGAATCGGTACGGCGCAGGTGGCAAATAACCGCTGCACTGTGCTGGTTGATACCTGTGAAAAACCGGAGGAGATTGACAGAAACCGGGCGCAGGCCGCATTGGAGCGTGCCCGGGAACAGCTCAGGCAGAAGCGTTCCATTGAAGAGTACAAGATGTCCAAGGCATCTCTTGCCAGGGCACTTTCAAGGTTGAAGGAAACGTATAAGGAGTGACGGATCAGGTATATTTATGGAAAATGAAAAAATAATAGTACTGGATTTTGGGGGACAATATAAACAGCAGATCGCAAGACGGGTCAGGGAGCAGAATGTGTACTGCGAGATTTATCCCTCGGATATAGGACTTGATAAATTAAAGGAGCTGTCTCCCGACGGTATAATCCTTACGGGGGGTCCAAACAGTGTATATGCCCCGGAGTCGCCTGTTTTTGACTCTGGGATTTTTAATATGGGAGTACCTGTTCTTGGTATCTGCTACGGTTCACAGTTAATGGCTTATCTGCTGGGCGGCACCGTAAAGACCGCTCCCGTGAGTGAATACGGTCACACGGAAGTCAGTATAGACAAGAGAACATCAAAGCTTTTTAATGAGGTTCCGTCAGATATCACAGTGTGGATGAGCCATACGGATTATATTGCCGAGGCACCGGCGGGTTTTGAAGTTACCGCACATACAGGAAACTGTCCTGTGGCGGCAATGGAGAATGCAGATAAAAAGCTGTATGCCGTGCAGTTTCATCCGGAGGTTGTGCATACGGACAAAGGCGCAGAGATGATACGTCATTTTGTGCTGGATATCTGCGGATGCAGCGGGAGCTGGAAAATGTCATCCTTTGCGGAAGAGACAATAAAGGGGCTGCGTGAAAAAATAGGCTCTGACAGGGTTCTTCTGGGTCTTTCCGGTGGTGTTGATTCTACTGTTACCGCAGTGCTATTGTCCAAAGCCATTGGCAAACAGCTCTACTGTGTATTTGTGGATCATGGACTTATGCGTAAGGATGAGGGAGATGAGGTAGAAGCTGTCTTCGGTCCGTCAGGGAAATTTGGGGATCTTAACTTTATCCGTGTCAATGCAGGCCCGGAATACTTTGAAATGCTTAAGGATGTGGACGATCCGGAACAGAAGAGAAAGCTCATAGGCAATAAGTTTGTGGAGATATTCGGGAGTGAGGCCAGACGTCTTGCAGACTCCGGCGGATTTAAGTATATGGCCCAGGGAACCATATATCCTGATGTTGTCGAAAGCGGCATGGGCAAGGACGGTGCTGTGATCAAATCACATCACAATGTGGGCGGACTGCCCTATGATCTGGTAGTGGAGCTGGGTTTTGACGAGAAACCGGTGGAACCCCTCCGAGCTCTTTTTAAGGATGAAGTGAGAAAGGTCGGACTGGAACTTGGCATTCCCCGGGAACTCGTTTACCGGCAGCCTTTCCCCGGACCCGGCCTCGGTATCCGCGTGGTAGGCGAAGTCACTCCGGAAAAAGTTATGATCGTTCAGGAGGCGGACTCCATTTACCGTGAGGAACTCTCCCGCGCAGGCATTGACACTGGAGCCGGCCAGTTTTTCGCAGCCCTCTCCAATATGCGCTCTGTCGGTGTCATGGGCGACTTCCGTACCTATGACTATGCCGTTGTCCTCCGGGGTGTCATCACCTCCGATTTCATGACGGCCGAAGCCGCCGAGATCCCCTGGAGCGTCCTCCAGAAGTGCATGAATCGCATCATCAACGAGGTCAAAGGCGTAAACCGCGTCCTCTACGACCTTACTTCAAAACCACCGGGAACCATAGAACTTGAGTGAAAATTCCTTAAAAAGAACCTAGTATTTATGCGGACTGCAAGCGTATTTGTTTAAGATTTGGCAACGATTTGGCAACAAAATCAGAGTTATTCTCTGAATAATCTCAAAACACAATAATAAAAGACCTTACTGATTCATATTGGATGGAGAATCGGTAAGGTCTTTCTTTTTATTTCTTCTTGGATTTTGACTTTTTCTTTTCTTCTTTTATCAGAGCATCACTGATCTCTTTTGGCAGGACATCTACTGAGAACTGATGTGTATCGAGTTCCGGATATTTGTAGCGCCAGTCATCATACTGATCTTTCGTGATCTCCCCACCCTTAAGTTTTTTTGCTTCCTGAAGCCAGGCACGGAACTTGTCATAGAGTTCAGGAAACTCCGGAGAGAATCTGTCCAGACGCAGAACCATCTCACCGTCAAGTTCATCGATCTTGAGACCAAACATATCTTCTATGGCAAAGAGCGTGTGCATGAGACCGAGTTGAGAGTCTATGTTTGGAACAGTCAGAGCTCGTGGGGCTACATCAAGCAGATCTGACATTTCTTTTACAAGGTCTGCTTTTGGGACTCTGGCTTCAGATTCATATTGGGTGATCCTTACATCTGAGGTTTTTCCGAGAAAACCAAGCTTCTCACCGAATTGCTTTTGAGTCATGCCCTTGCGGTTTCGGAAAAACTTTATTCGTTGCCCTATAGCCATATTGATATCCTCCTAAATATGTAATCTGAGGATATTGTAGCAGATACAGAATAAATACGCAAGCAAAAACTAAGCATAAATATTTAAGAAAATACTTGACTTAACTAAATATGTATTGTAAGATGTGAAACAACAATACAAAGCAAATAAGCTTAGGTAAATGAGAGAGGAGGTGAATATCGTGGAAAATAAAGCGTTTTTGACTGTAGAAGAAGTGGCTACGGAGATGGGAGTTTCAAAATCTTACGCTTACAAGATTGTCAAGAAACTCAATGAGGAGCTGCAGCAGATGGGTTACTTGACCGTAGCCGGTCGCATCAATGCAAATTATTTCCGCAAGAAGGTATGTTACACGGAAACAGCGTAAGGGAAAGGAGATGATGAAATGGCTGTTTATAAGGATGGCGATAAGTGGAGAGTGATCTATCGCTATACGAACTGGAACGGAGAGCGTAAGCAGACACAGAAGCGAGGATTTGCTACCAAGAGGGAAGCGCAGGCTTGGGAACATGAGGCAATGCTAAAACAGGATGCTAACCTCGACATGACCTTTGAAAGCTTCTTCGAAATCTACAAGGCAGATAAGATCAAGAGGTTAAAGGCAAATACCTGGGAATCGAAGGAGCATATCGTCAGGACAAAGATACTGCCGTATTTTGGCTGGCGCAAGATTGCGGCCATTGAGGTTAAGGATGTGATCGCATGGCAGAACCAGTTGATGGAAAAGGAGGTGGCAAGCGGTGAAAACTATTCACCTACATATCTGAAGACCATACATGCCCAGCTTTCGGCAATCTTTAATCATGCGATGAAGTATTACCATTTGAAAGCCAATCCTGCGGCGATTGCCGGGACGATGGGATGTGAGGAGCGTAAAGAGATGCTTTTCTGGACAAAGGATGAATACCTTAAATTTGCGGATGCGATGATGGATAAGCCCAAATCCTACTATGCTTTTGAAATGTTGTACTGGTGTGGTATCCGCCTTGGAGAACTTTTGGCTCTGACACCTGCCGACTTCGATTTTGAAAAGAGGACTCTCAGGATAAATAAATCCTATCAGCGACTTAAGGGAGAGGACGTGATCACTTCTCCCAAGACACCGAAAAGTAACAGAGTCATTACTATGCCGCAGTTCTTATGTGATGAGATGCAAGATTATCTGAAGATGCTGTATGAACTTGGTGAGAATGATCGTATCTTTCAACTGTCAAAATCCTTTCTCCATCACGAAATGGATCGGGGAGCAGAGGAAGCAGGTGTTAAGCGTATCAGGATCCATGATCTGAGACACAGCGCAATCTCATATCTGATCGAACTTGGATTTTCGGCACTGGCTATAGCAGAAAGAGTTGGACACGAAAGTATTGATATCACATATCATTATGCACATCTCTTCCCGTCAAAGCAGACAGAGATGGCAGAACGTTTGGATAATGAGCGTATGGGAAAGGAGAGCGAGGAGGATGTCTGAAAAACTGTTGGACTACAAGGGCAGATGGAGACACCGAACGGTTGCATTCAGGGTATCAGAGGAAGAGGCGCAGCTCATAGATCGTGAGGTTGCATTGTCCGGACTTACGAAGCAGGACTATATAACAAGGAGACTCCTTAACAGAGATGTAGTAGTACAGGGAAATCCCAGGGTATATAAGGCACTTCGTAATCAGATGGATGAAATGCTTACAGAACTCCGGCGGATTAAAAAATACAGTGAGGATCAGGATGAACTTATGTACACGATACAGATGATCGCTGAAATTATGGAAGGAATGAAGGAGGATGGATTATGCGGAAAATAAAGAGGATCTTATTTCGGATAAGAGATGAACCTTTGGAAAAATAAATGCCCCTGCCAAAAGCAAGGACATTCATCACCGAAAGAAAAGGACGAGCCTTTGTCTTCGATAAATCTCGCAAATTTATTATAGCAGAGGCTCTCCCGGATGTTAATACCATTTTTTCAGAAAGGAGGGCTATTTTTGTGCCTATTTTTAAGGAAATCAAAGAGCATCTGACTGCCAGACAGGTAGCTGAATGCTATGGTCTGAAGGTCGGAAGAAACGGAATGGCGTGTTGTCCGTTCCATGATGATAAGCATCCGAGCATGAAAATCGATACCGGTTATTACTGCTTCGGGTGCGGTGCACATGGCGATGCCATCGGGTATGTTGCACAGATGTATGGTATGTCACAGTATGATGCCGCATGTAAATTGATCGAGGATTTTTCTCTTCCGATAGAAATGCATCCGACAGATGAACGAGAGCAGGAAAAAGCCAGGATGAAGTGGCGAAAGGAAAAGGAGGAGCGGGATAAGATTGTTCATATCAAGGAACGCTTCAAAAAATGGTGCTTTGCACAGATAGATATCCTTCATGATGCAGAGAATGGAATACAACGCATTAAGGATAGCTTCTGGAACGCTACACCGGATGAAGTATTCGGATCGCCGGAGTTTGTAGCGGCAGTCAATGCTGAGCCACTTATCGGATACTGGTTAGACATTTTATGTATGGGAACTGATGAGGAGAGAATCGAATTATTCATGAAAGGCAGAGGGGAGGTGGAACGCTATGTCGGAAAAGTCACTGGAGCCGTCGAAAGACGCCTGGGAGGAAGTCGGACAGGTACTGGATGCGGAATGCAGCAGTGTGGATGATATAAGGCTTGATCTTGAGAAAAGTGATAAAGGCGGCGTGAAGCAGACTATAGAGAATTGCATGACAGTGTTTTACCGCGATCCCCTGCTGAAAGGGGCAATAAGAAAAAACGAGCTGACCTGCCGTCTGGATCTCAAAATGAAAACGGGTTGGAAAAGAAGTATTTCCAGTAGTCTGACAGAAGTTGATGAGTATCAGATACAACGTTACATGGAAAGTAATTACGGGTTGAGAAGCGAGAATAATATCAATAAGGCGATACATATCATAGCAAGTGAAAACGGCTATCATCCGATCAAGCAGTATTTGGAGTCTCTTGAGTGGGATGGAGAAGAACGTATCAAACACGCGATGACGAGATATCTTGGGGTTGACGAGGATGAGTATTCGGAAGCTCTTATGAAACTTTTGCTGATGGCCGCTATAAAACGAATTTATGAACCTGGGTGTAAGTATGACATTATGGTCTGTGCTGTCGGTGGTCAGGGAGCCGGGAAATCAACTTTTTTCCGTTTCCTTGCGATCAACGATGACTGGTTCTCTGATGACCTGAAGAAGATCGATGATGAACAGGTGTACCGGAAAATGCAGGGACATTGGTTTATAGAAATGTCGGAAATGCTTGGAACAGTAAACGCAAAAAGCATCGAGGAGATTAAATCTTTTCTCAGCCGTACGAAAGAAACATATAAGGTCCCATATGAAAAATATCCGGAGGACAGGCCGAGACAGTGCGTATTTGTTGGGACATCCAATGATCTACAGTTTCTGCCGTTTGATATGACAGGTAACCGCAGATTTGCACCGATCCTTGCACATCCGGAAAGAGTCGAGAAGCACATATTGGAGGACGAAGCAGAAGCCAGAGCCTATTTTATTCAGGTATGGGCAGAGGCTATGGAATTGTACCGGGCAGATGAAAAGCATGATCTGAAGCTGCCAAAGCAGATGGAAGATTATCTGAAAGAAATGCAGAAAGAATTCATGCCGGAGGATACAAATATCGGAGTGATCCAGGCATGGCTTGATGACTGCGGCGAGGAGTATGTATGCAGCAGGATGATCTTCGATGAAGTGATCGCCAGGGAGGGAGAAGTTCCCAAGCCATGGCAGACCAAGGAGATCAATGAGATCATGAACAACTCAATCATTGGATGGGAGAAATATAAACAGCACAGGTTCCGTAAATACGGTCAGCAGAACAGCTGGAAGCGCAGCGCAGGCAATGATGGATTTATGGACTTACCTGACGATATGGAGAACCCATTCAAATAAAAAAAGTTTTTACAGCTCCATTGACAGTTGACATTGACAGAATTGTCAATGGAGCGGTTGACAAGGAAATCCAGTATTTATAGGGGATACGGGACTTGTCAACGATGTCAATGAACAAAATGAAAAAGACTAAAAAAGTATAACCGGATATGCCGGAGAAAGGATTATTATGAGCAACAATAACGAAAGACTTACATATAAGAATATGGAGATCATAGGGATCGATCATGGTTTTGGACAGATGAAGACGAGGTATAACACCTTCCGGTCCGGAGTGATCACAAGGGAGACGGAACCGCCTGTCGGAGGTGACATTCTGATCCTTGACGGGAAGTATCACATCATCGGGGAACAGCATAAGGTTTTCGCTCAGAACAAGACGCAGGATGAGGACTACTATATCTTAACGGTGGCTGCACTTGCAAAGGAAATGATCAGCAGGCAGTTAAGAGATGCTGAGGTGATCATTGCGGCAGGTCTTCCGCTTCAGTGGGTGACCACCGGTAAGGAAGACTTTAAGGATTATCTTATGCAGAGGGATGTTGTGGAGTTTTCCTACAAAGGAAAAGATTATAAAGTCCGTATCAAAGGAGTACTTATCTATCCGCAGGGCTTTGCCGGGATTGCTACCAGACTGAATGAATACGGTGGGATAAATATACTGGCAGATATCGGTAACGGAACCATGAACACTATGTATATCAAAAATGGCAGACCGAGTGCATCGGAGTGTTATACGGATAAGCTGGGAGTAGAGCAGTGCATCATACAGATGCAGAATGAGTTCCAGACCATCGGCGGCTCAAAAGCACCGTATGAATTGATGGAAAGTTATCTGTGGACAGGAAAGACAGATCTTCCGGAAAAATATCAGGATATGATGAAGAGAGTTGCAAAGGATTACGCCGAAAGAATTATCGGAAGGCTTCGGGAGTATGAGTACAATCCCGATATTATGAAGCTCCATGTGATGGGCGGAGGTATCTGCATACTTAAAAACTTCTGGAACTTTGGTGATGCAAATGTGAATTTCATTGAGGATATCAGAGCTACGGCGAAAGGATACGAAGCACTGGCACTTAATGACCTTCGCCGGGGTAAAGATGCAGGAAGGAGCAGGATACCGGCATGATAAGGAAGAATGAAAAATGCTTTCATATCAGGCTGAATATGACTAAACCAACAGACCGGGAAATCTGGGAATGGCTTCATGGGAAAGAAGAGTCGCAGACAATATCGCTCAACTCTTTTCTGATCGAGGAGCTGCGGAGGATGATGTTGGCAGATAAGGGGATGGTGGCAGTAATGCCATCCCCGATATTGCCGGAACCTCCGACGGGTAAGGCATCATCGGAGAAGGATACAGAATCGGAGGAAGATTTAAACCTGTCGAAAGATGCATTGGACTTCTTAAGTCAGTTTTGAGAGTGGTAGCAATCTGGCACCACAGAAGATATGGAAGCCGGAATAATAGTAGCAATTTGTAACCATTGAAAAGAAAAGGGCTGCCGTATAAGGCAGCAAGATAAAGGCAAATGCAGGAGAAAATCATGGAAAAGGACATGGTAAAGAACATATATAAGAGCCCTCGGCGATTGAGAGCGAAATACACCCATCGCACAAACCTGGCGGTTTATGCTCTGGATATTTCGCCACTGCGTGGAGCTGCCGGTCAGCATAGGACTGACCGGGTATCTGAACGAAACCTGCCACAGGCAGCTTCCACAATGTTCAGATACAGTCCCGAAATAAGAAAGCTATTTCGGGATATGCCGGGTGATGGGGTAGACACCCCATCACGGCAAGGAAAACATCCGCCGGATGTTTTCAGATGTATCCTGCGGATGCCTGAAAGCATAAATGCGAAGGAGGAGCATTATAAAAAGACATGTATTTGTACAGGAGAGCAAGCTGAGCAATTTAAAAGGCAGAATCGATTATATTTCAAATCCCAAAAGGCAGGAACATCTCTATGCAGTGTATGATACTGCCGATCCACTTTTCTGGAGGGAACTTGCGAAAGAGAATATGAGAATCCATAAGCAAAGTGGTACTAAAGGTGATTGCATCGAAGCAAGGGAGTTAATAATAGCCCTCCCGGAACCTTTAGTTGAACTGGATCCGGAAAAACTGCTCCGGGGAGTTGTGGAAAGGTTCCGAGAAAAATATGGTGTGGATTGTATAGCGGCTCTCCATCATAACAAAACAAAGACGAATTATCATATACATCTGATCTTTTCGGAGCGAAAGCGTAAGGAGGTGGTTAACGAAAAGATAGCTACAAGAAATATGTTTTATAATGAAAACGGAAAGCATGTCCGGACAAAGAAGGAGATCCTGGATGAGAATGGAAATATCAGAGATGGCTGCTACATCATTAAAAAGGGCGAAGTCTATGAGCGTGATATTTTCTCAGCAAAGGATAAACAGTTTAAGTCGAAAGCTTTTCTAAAGGAAGCCAAGGTTTATTTGATGGATCATATCAATACGCTGCTTCCGGAGGGATATCCGAAACTCACGATCTTTGATGATGAGGAAGTGTATTTGCCGATGTTAAAGATTGGGAAGAACAACCCGAAAGAAGCTGAGATCATTGCTGCCAATGAACTTCGGACTGCTTGGAATCAGATCGCTGATCAGGCCATGGTAGAAGGAGTGCCGCAGGCGGATATAAAGAAGATCAAGCAGGTGGAGATAATGGAGGCTGCCAGGAAGTCCATCAAGGAACATGGAAAGGAACCGGGGAGGTTTAACAGGATCTTGCGAGAAGCCATGCAGCATCTTCGCAAACTAATCCTTAAGATCAGGGATGCTGTTAAAATCCCGGAGGTTGTTGTACCTGAAGTGCCTATACATCATAAAAGCGAAATTCATACGGATGTAAAGAAGCCGGTAATTCCTAAGAAGCCTGTAGAACCGGAACTTTCAAAAAGGTTCAAAAGCTATTATGCAACTTATAAGAAGTTGGAGGGAGTAGGAAAAGAAATACGAAAATTGGAGGATAAGCTTGAAACTCTGCAGAAAGAATTATCCCAAACTACAGGATTTTTCAAAGGGAAGGAGCGTAACAGGATCATAGGTGAGATAGCTGATACGCAGGTGGAGATATCCCGGAAAAGGGCATCGCTTAGCAAGATAGCGATTAAAGCTAAATGCGGATCGGTGGAAGATTTCTATACGAAGTACAACGCATCCAAGGTAAGCCATAATGAGTACATGAAAAAGCTAAAAGCATGGGAAGATAAGTATGGTTCCGGCGAGGACACATCAACTCCTAAGGATGAACCGAAGGAGAAGAAAACACCGAAGAAGACACAGGACGATGTTTCTACACCTAAACGTATGCTCAATATGGTCAGCATGAGAGCGGAGCTACAGAAAAAGAAGGAAGTCGTCAAAGAACGGGACGAACATAGGGAACCAACCATAATCAAAAAGAAGGAAAATAATATTGGATTAGAATAAGGAGGCTAAACAGTGGGTGTTGGACTTATAGTTCCAATGCCCACATTTTTTACGTTCTTTTTACAGAACCATGTTGTTTGATTTTACCGGCCACATTTAACATTTGTATCGTGGAGGTGAATCATATGAAGCAATTATGGAATGTTGTAAACGGTCTTGATGTTAGAAAAGATGCGAAAGCAAGAGTATTCCTTTGGCTATTGGCTGTCGCAAACATATTGATCGGCGCCGGATTATGGCTTTTGATAGGAAGGATATTTCTTCCGGGAACAGAGTGGCTTATTTGTTTTATGGGATATCCGGCAATCTTTATAGGTTTCTTTGGCGGGATACTCTATTTATACAATCATGAGTTTGCATAACTTTTATCGAAGTTGGGGCCTATGGGGTTTCGAAATCCACTGTAACGAAGAGCCGAAAATGTGGTAAATATCCGAAAGAGAGGAAAGAAACATGAAACGCGTATTGACAATCCAGGATATATCCTGCCTTGGAAAATGTTCTCTAACCGTTGCCCTGCCGGTAATCTCGGCCCTGGGCCAGGAGACGGTAATTCTACCGACTGCAGTATTATCAACCCATACCATGTTCAAGAATTTTACCTGCAAGGATCTGTCGGACCAGATCGATCCGATTGCAGCACACTGGAAGAGCGAGAATATCGCATTTGATGCCATTTATACCGGATATCTCGGAACGGTTTCCCAGATTGAGCAGATGAAGGAGCTCTTTACCACCTTCCGCGGAAAAGATACCATTGTATTTGTAGATCCTGTCATGGCGGACAACGGCAAGCTGTATCCGGCCTTTGATATGGAATATGTAAAGAAAAACAGCGAGCTTTGTGCTTATGCCGATATCATCGTGCCCAACATTACGGAAGCGAGCCTGATGACCGGCATGGAATACAAAGAGGAGTATGATGAATGCTACATCAAAGAGCTTTTGGCGCGTCTTACCGAGCTTGGCTCCAAAATCAGCGTTCTGACCGGAGTTTCTCTGGAAAAGGGCAAGACTGGCGTGATGGGCTATGATAAGGAAAAGGATGAGTATTACATCTATCAGAACAGACGGATCGATGCTTCCTATCACGGAACAGGGGATCTGTTTTCGAGTACCTGCATCGGTGAGATTATGCGTGGAAAGAACTGGAAGGAAGCGATGCAGATTGCAGCAGACTACACGGCACACACGATTGAGGTTACATTGCAAAATCCCAAAAAGCCCTGGTACGGTGTGGATTTTGAAGCAACACTGCCGGAACTGATAAAAATGTAAAAAGCCATCTACTCTGGATTTCTCTGAAGTGGAAGCTGGATGGATTACAATTAAACAAGCGCCCGGAATGGCAAGATACCATTTCGGGCGCTCTTTTTTATCGGAATCAAAATGAATTTTACACCTTTTTACGAGGATAGGATATTTGATCGCAATAAATATTGTAATGGGTGGAGTAGCATGGGTGTTGTTTGGTATACAATCATGAGTTTGCATAACTTTTACTGAAGTTTTACTTATGAATGATAATGAATTTTACAAAGCATAGATATGATAAATGTGTTGCAACAAACAAGGTGCCACAAAAAAATAAATAAACAATAGAAAGATGAGGTTTTTATTATGAAAAAGAAGTTAATGGCATGGGTAACAGCAACATGTTTAATGGCTGTCGCATTTACAGGATGTGGATCGGAAGGAACAGAGAAAGGGGACATACAAGAAAGTGTAACTGTAGAAAAAGAGACTGGAGACTTACAAGGAAGTGTAACATTAGCTGGATCTACTTCGATGGAAAAGTTGTGTGAGGCAATGTCTGAAAGTTTTATGGAAGCAAATCCGGGGGTAACAGTTACAGTGGAGTATACAGGTTCTGGTGCCGGACTTGAATCTCTTGCAGCCGGTTCTGTAGATATTGGAAATGCTTCAAGAGGAT
>CAMJPM010000034.1 GCA_946407725.1 uncultured Lachnospiraceae bacterium | reverse complement strand
CAGAAAAAGACCAGGCAATATCAGAAAAAGACCAGGCAATATCAGAAAAAGACCAGACTATTTCGGAACTTAATAAAACCATAGAGGATCTGAAAAAGAAGCTTAACCAGTAAAAGCCCGTACGCGGCTTTATGTAGAAATGGTTCTCAAAGAGGCAGTGGATAAGGCGGTAAGAGACTGTATCAGGGATGATATTCTAGCGGATATGTTAGAGGAAGAGAGAGCTTCTGTAGTGTTGGAAATGTTAACAACCTTTGATGAAAAGCTTTATGAAGATGGCTTGAGAGAAGAAGGAAGAGCAGAAGGAAGAGCAGAAGAGCGCCTTCGTACAGAGAAGGAACGCAAAAGAGCAGATAAGGCTGAGGCGGAGCTTGCGAGATATAAAGAAAAATATGGATCATTATCTGATTAAATTAAAAGAAGCTTAACCATTAAAAGCCAGCATTGTACCTGCATAAAAGCGAAAGATATAAAAAACTGGAAGGAGCGGTATCGACAGGTAATGAGAATACCGGAAGACTGGGACAAGCCTTCGCCTGGCAATGACAGGGTTGCCGCAGGGTTTGAATACGGAGAATATGAGGATCAGGGCAGGCTGCCCTACAGGATATTTAAGCCTTTGCAGGAAAAACTGCAAAAATATCCCCTGACAGTCTATCTCCACGGGGCTGATGCCTTTGGAAATGACAATGAAATGCAGCTTCTCATGCATGACATAGGCACCATGTTCGCCACGGAAGCCATGCAACAGATACACCCCTCTTATGTACTCGCTCCACAGTGCAGGGCCGGAGGACACTGGGCAGGCCCCGGCAGCGGAAAACGGCTTATGGGCCTTATTCAGAAACTCATTAAGGAGAACCCGGATATTGATGAAAAAAGGCTGTATATCTACGGCTACAGCGCGGGGGGCATAGGCACATTAAAGATCTTAAAGGACTTTCCGGGGATATTTGCCGCAGCGGTACCCATCTGTGCCGCCACTGATAAGGAGGATCTCTTAAACCTTACGGATATTCCCATATGGCTGTTTCATGCTGAAGATGATGAGATAGTGAAGGTTTCATATAAGAACAGCGGGCTCTTATTCAGGTCACAGCTGGGATCTAAGGATTTGTACGAGGAACTGAAGGACAGGGCGCCTAAATTGAAATACACAGAATACCCTGCGGGGTTTATGAAGGAAAAATACGGGGTGAACCCCCACTGCAGCTGGGTTCCGGTTTCACAGGATAAAGAAATGGCGGACTGGCTGTTTAGCAAGAAACTCCCGTGAAGATCATTAAAAGATCAAACAGAAATGACACGCCGGCACCCGGTTAAAAGACTTAAGGCTTGAAGGAGGAAAGAAACAAAAATGTCCAAAATTGAGATGAAGACACCCATAGTTGAGATGGACGGGGATGAGATGACCCGCATTATCTGGCGCTATATCAAGGATGAGCTCATTAACCCCTATATAGAGCTTAAAAGCGTATATTTTGACCTGGGGTTAAAGCACAGGGATGAGACAAATGACCAGGTCACCATAGATTCGGCCAATGCGGCTCTTGAGTACGGAGTTGCGGTAAAATGCGCCACCATCACCCCGAATGACGCCCGGGTGAAGGAATATGGCTTAAAGGAAATGTATAAGAGCCCCAACGGCACCATAAGGGGTATTATGGACGGCACGATCTTCAGGGCTCCGATCCTTATAAAAGGCGTAAAGCCCCATGTGTGGAACTGGGAAAAGCCCATTACCATAGCACGTCACGGATACGGGGATGTGTATAAGAATACGGAGATCAAGGTTAAGGGCGCGGGAAAAGCGGAACTGGTCTTTACGTCAGAGGACGGGAAAGAGGAACGGAAGCTGATCCATGAATTCAAAGGCCCCGGCGTGATCCAGGGAATGCACAATGTGGACAGCTCCATAGAGAGCTTTGCCAGAAGCTGTATGAACTACGCCTGTGACATGAAACAGGATCTGTGGTTTGCGTCCAAGGACACCATTTCAAAGACATACGACGGGGATTTCAGGGATATCTTCATGTCGGTATATGAAAATGAATTTAAGACAAGGTTTGAGGAGGCAGGCATAGAGTACTTCTATACCCTGATCGATGATGCGGTTGCTAGGGTTATACGCAGTAAGGGCGGATTTATCTGGGCATGCAAGAATTACGACGGGGATGTGATGAGCGACATGATGGCCGCTGCCTGCGGTTCTCTTGCCATGATGACCTCCGTTCTGGTAAGCCCTGACGGAAAATATGAATTCGAGGCGGCTCACGGAACTGTCCAGAGACATTATTACAAGCATCTTGATGGCCAGGAGACCAGCACCAATTCCGTGGCTACCATATTTGCCTGGAGCGGTGCCTTGAGAAAGAGGGGAGAAATAGATAATATCCCCGCTCTTATGGAGTTTTCGGACAGACTGGAAAAAGCCACCCTTGAAACCATTGAAAGCGGTGAGATGACAGGGGATCTTGCACTGATATCAAGCCTTCCGGGTGTAAAGAAATTAAATACCCTGGACTTTGTAAAGGCAGTGAGAAGCCGCCTCGGCTGAGTCTTTCACTCTTCAGAGGCTGCTTCCCATTCTTCCATGAGGATCCCGTTACGTTCCTCAAGCTCTGCAGCTTCAGTGGTAAGCTTGCTTAAAAGGTCCGGATCTGTGGCTGTGACGGGATCCTGCATGAGATCATTGATCTCTGCTATCCGTTTTTCGTTTTTATCTATTTCTTCTTCTAACCGCTTTATCCGGCTTTGCTGTTTTCTTAAGCGGGACTGCTCCGCCTTCTGCTCCTCCCAGGAAAGGGCATTTTCCGATACCGTTTTCACGGTGTTTTTCCCGGAACCTCCCTGATCTGACAGCACATCCCGTTTTTCCAGATAATAGTCATAGTTTCCTATATAATTTGTAAGACCTCCGCAGGAGAGATCCAGTATCCTTGTGGCGGTTTTATTCACAAAATATCTGTCGTGGCTTACGTAAAAGACGGTGCCCTCATAGTCGTTTAAGGCCTGCTCCAGTATTTCCTTACCGGAGGTGTCCAGATGGTTGGTGGGCTCGTCCAGTAACAGGAAATTGGCATTTGAGAGCATGAGCTTTGCAAGGGAGACCCTGCCCCTTTCACCGCCGGAGAGGTCGCCGATAAGCTTAAATACGTCATCCCCGGTAAAGAGGAAGGAAGCGAGGACATTCCGGATCCTTGTGTTGTCAAGGGAGGGAAAGGCATCGCTTATCTCATCAAAGAGGGTTTTCTCCATGTGCAGGACCTGATGCTCCTGATCGTAGTATCCGGTCTTTACGTTGGTGCCCAGGCGGAAGGAGCCGGAATCCGGCTTTTCCATACGGTTAAGTATTTTTAGGAGAGTGGTCTTTCCGGTGCCGTTATTTCCGATCAGAGCCACCTTTTCACCCTTTTTTATCTCAAAGGAGAGATCCTTAAAAAGCGGGTTTCCCGGGAAGGACTTGCATAATCCGGTGACGGAGAGCACATCATTCCCGCTTTCAATGGAGGGGGCTATCTTAAAATGAATGGTTCCCTCATTGACCGGTTTATCCAGCCGTTCTATCTTATCCAGCATCTTTTCCCTGGACTCCGCCCGTTTAATGGATTTTTCCCTGTTGAACTGCTTTAGCTTGTTTATCACATCCTCCTGATGCTTTATTTCCTCCTGCTCTCTCTGCCAGGCCTTAAGGGCGGCGTCCCGGAGTGCCTTCTGCTTTTTGGAGAACTCGCTGTAGTTGCCGCTATATGTCCTTATGGTTCCATTTTCCAGGGAAAAAATCTTTGTCACAACCCTGTCTAAAAAATATCTGTCGTGGGATACAAGTAAGACCGCGCCCCTGTAATTCTTAAGAAAGCCCTCGAGCCATTCCGTGGCGCTGATATCCAGATGGTTGGTGGGCTCGTCCAGGATGATGAGATCAGGCTTCTGTAAAAGAAGTTTTCCCAGGGCTACCCTGGTTTTCTGGCCGCCGGAGAGGTGGTCGCAGACCTTGTCCCCTTCCTCTTCGGTAAAGCCAAGACCCTTAAGTACCCCTGTGATCTCGCTTCTTGCGGCATACCCCCCCTTCAGCTCAAAGTCGTGCTGAAGGAAAGAATAACGTTTCATGGCATTTTCCAGCTCATCACCGGTGAGGGACTTCATTCCGGCGGATAATTCCGCGATTTCCTTTTCCTCGTCAAGGACATCCTGCTTTGCAAGGGTCAGCTCCTCCAAAATGGTGTTTTCCGAGGAAATGGCGTCGATCTGGGACAGGTAGCCCACAGAGCAGCCGGAACGCAGCGAAGTATTGCCGCTGTCCGCGGTGATAAGTCCCGTAATAATCTTCAGAAGGGTAGTTTTGCCGGTACCGTTGTTTCCCACCAGGGCGCACTTTTCCTTCTCCTCCATGTGAAAGGAGCAGTTGTTTAAGATTTCCGTTCCGGAAAAGGATTTTGTTATATTACTTATCTGTAATAGCATGTTGTAATTGACATTTTCTTAACAAACTCATATAATTATTTACAATAAATTATGGCGCTGTTATCTAATATAACACAAAACAGCTTTACTTTAAAATGCTTATAGCCCTTAACCACTAAACTCCATTTTATATTAATCATGGTATTGTGGAACATGATACGGGCGTTTTGTGAGAAAGCGATTATTACCATGTCAGATAAAGAGATTTCAAGAGCAGTGATAAAGAGGCTTCCAAGATATTTCAGGTATCTCGGGGAACTAAAGGATGCGGGAGTGGAAAAGATCTCTTCCCATGACCTTTCTGAAATAATGCATGTTACAGCCTCGCAGATAAGGCAGGACCTTAATAATTTCGGGGGATTTGGCCAGCAGGGTTACGGATATAACGTTAAATATCTGTATGATGAGATCGGAAAGATTCTTGGTCTGGACCGGGAGCACAACCTTATAATCATAGGTGCGGGAAACCTGGGAAGTGCCCTGGCGGGATACAGCAATTTTGCCAACAGGGGTTTTATAATGAAGGGGGTCTTTGATGTTTCTCCCTCCCTTGCCGGGGAATATATCAGGAATATCCCCATAATGCCCATGTCTGAACTCCCTGATTTCATTGAGAAGCACGATATTGATATAGCGGTGATCGCCATACCCAAGGCCCAGGCGGTTGCAGTGGCTGATACACTTGTAAAATGCGGGATCAAAGCCATCTGGAACTTTTCCCACGTGGATCTGGAGGTGCCGGATGACGTGGTGGTGGAATCCGTGCATCTTTCGGAGAGTCTGATGAGGCTTTCCTATAATATTAACCGTGTTAAATATGGCGAAGAACCGGATGAGGATTGACCGGAGGCCTTAAGGATCAGTATATATGTCAGATAAGGAAAATGAAAAAAAATTCCAGGTTGCCCTTTCGGGTAAAAACGTACCTACCCTGACCCTGGACAATAAATGGCATAAGCTTATGGATGAGGTGGGAAAGACCGCCGAGATGATAAAGCTTGAAGAAAAGCTGAATGCCCTGGTTAAAGAACAGGGCAGGATCACAAATGAGCTTAAAGACCTTAAAAAGTTGAAAACAAAACTCATGGACGAGATTGTAAACAACATGGAAGGAGCGGAAAAATCAACAAAGGCCAGCACGGAAAAAAAGAAGCTGGAGGATAACAAGCGGCTTATCAACGAGATAAATGAAAAAGTTGAGGGCAATAATGACAAGATGCTGGATCTTCCGAAAGAGATAACCGAAGTCAATAATGAGCTGATGCTCCTCACCATGGCGGAGTGCTATAAAGTAATAAGAAGCAACACCCACGATATAGAAGAGATCGGGGGCTGGATAAAGAAGATGAGGATGGAATTAAAGAAGAACATCCTGCATAAACAGCACATGGAACTGGTCAATGTGCAGCTGTATTCCTATATGCAGGGGATCTTCGGCCCCGATGTTCTGGATATCTTTGACATAGACTATGACATAGAGGCCGCGAGACAGGCGCTGATAGCAAAGCGGGAGGCCATTAAGGAAGAAAAGGAACGGGAAGAAAAGAAAAAAGAGGCAGCTTTAAACAGGCATTAAGGGAACAGAAAATAATTAGCGTCAGACACAATATGGCATTAAGGGAACAGGACCGGATATGAAATACATTCTGTCAAAAGGAGAAATGAGGGAAGCTGATAAGCGGACCCCGGAAATAATGCATGTGGGCAGCGCCGTTCTTATGGAAAGGGCTGCGATCCTCACTGCGGGCAGGGTCTTAAGACAGCTTGAAAAAGGTAAAAAAAAGGTACTGATAGTCTGCGGCCCGGGAAATAACGGGGGCGATGGCTTTGCTACAGGACGGATACTCATGGAAAGAGGGATTGATACAGAGTTCCTGCTTGTGGTTGACGAGGGGAAGATGTCGCCTCTGGAGCGTGAACAGTTTCTGTCTGTTAAGGCACTGAAGGAAAATTGTATATTTACAGGCTCCATTCCGGTCATGGATCATGATATAATAGTGGACGCCATTTTCGGTATTTCCCTTTCCAGAACTGTGGAGGGGAATTTTGCTGATATAATAGGACGTATTAATGACTGCAGGGATAAGGGAGCCTTTGTCATATCCATTGATATCCCCAGCGGAATTGATGCGGACAGTGGAGCTGTCATGGGAATTGCCGTAAAGGCTCATGAAACCCTGGTTTGTGGTTATCTGAAATACGGAAATGTGTTATACCCCGGAGCCGGATATGCTGGAGAGCTGATCCTCGGCAACATCGGCATCACGGATAAGTCCTTTGGCAGGACTCCCAGGGTATCATATTTTACAGAGGATGAAATAAAGCTTCCCGAAAGACGGGCGGATACAAACAAGGGCAGCTATGGAAAGGTACTCCTGTATGCAGGGAGCGCTGAGATTGCCGGAGCGGCCTGTCTTGCGGGAAAAGCCGCACTTAAGTCGGGATGCGGCATGGTGCGCTTACTTTCCCATGAGAAAAACAGAAGTGTGCTGCAGAGCTTCTGCCCGGAGCTTCTTTTCAGTTCCCTTGGCAAAGAGGATAAGGAGGAGGGCGCATATTCCCAGATGTCCCTCTTTGACGGTAATCCCGGAGGCAATACTGAGGAAAAAATCAGAAAAGCCGTTTCCTGGTGCAGTGTTATTGCCGCGGGTCCTGGGATTGGAACTGATAAAAAAGCAGAGGAGCATCTGAAGACCTTAATAAAATATGCCGAAGCCCGGCCCATGGTGCTGGATGCGGATGCCCTCAACATAATATCCGGTGATCTCAATATCCTTTCGGACAATGCCTCGGATATAGTGATCACACCGCATCTTATGGAAATGTCCAGGCTTACCGGCATCCCCGTATCCGAGATAAAAAGCCATTTACTTGATGTTGCGCTGGACTTCTCCTCGCTTTATCATGTAACGACAGTATTAAAGGATGCCAGAACCGTTATTGCTTTTCCCGACGGCAGGGCAGTCATTAACCTAAACGGAAATAATGGCATGGCCAAGGCCGGCAGCGGCGACGTGCTCACCGGGATAATTGCATCACTTATGGCCCAGGGCGTTGACGCAAAGCAGGCCGCATGTCTGGGAGCAGCCATTCATGGCGCAGCGGGAGACAGGGCGATTCAAAGAACCGGAGCCCATGGCATGATGGCCACGGATCTTATTGATGATATCAGGTGAATACTGGGATCGGATTTGAGGATGATTATGACAAAACACGAGCGTGTAGCAGCCTATATAGATCTGGACAGGATACATGAAAACCTGAATACCCTCTATATTAACGTAAGGGCGGGAACAAAGGTTCTTGCGGTGATAAAGACGGACGGATACGGCCACGGAGCCTGCGAGATCGCCCATG
Source organism: uncultured Lachnospiraceae bacterium (assembly GCA_946407725.1). GTDB lineage: Bacteria > Bacillota > Clostridia > Lachnospirales > Lachnospiraceae > NK4A144. The sequence continues at coordinate 19,303 of CAMJPM010000034.1, read as the reverse complement.
AGATTGAGGACGAGGAATTTGTTTTCGGTTTTGCGGTAGCCACAGTGGAAGAAGCCCTGGAACTAAGGAAAAATGGCGTGGAAAAGCCTGTCCTTATTCTGGGCTATACATTTCCCGACTGCTATGAGGAAATAGTTAAATATGAGCTTCGGCCCACGGTATTCCGCTATGACCAGGCGAAAGACCTTTCTGATGAGGCGGTAAGGCAGGATAAAAACGTATACTTCCATCTGGCTGTAGATACGGGCATGGGCAGAATCGGCGTAAAATGCGATGAATCCTCACTTGAGACTGTTCGTGATATAATGTGTCTTCCAAATGTGATAAGAGAAGGGATTTTTACCCATTTTGCCAAGGCAGATGAGCCGGGCACAAAGGCTACCGAGCGGCAGATAGAGAATTTCAGGGATTTCATCTTTCTCTGCGAGGATGAGGGGATAAACTTCCGTTATAAGCACTGCTCCAATTCCGCGGGGGTGATCCTCTATCCCGAGGCAAATATGGATCTGGTGCGTATCGGCATCACCATGTACGGCATGTGGCCGTCGGACGAAGTACCCTTAAGACGCACGGAAGTACGGGGCGCTCTTGAACTGAAAAGCCATATCGTTTATATTAAGAGTGTTGCTCCCGGAGATGAGATCAGCTACGGGGGCACCTATGTAGCCATAAATGAGAGAAGGATTGCCACTGTTCCGGTGGGCTACGGGGACGGATATCCACGGAGCCTTTCAAACAGGGGCTATGTACTGATACACGGGAAATATGCCCCCATCACGGGACGTATCTGTATGGATCAGTTTATGGTGGATGTCACCAATATCCCGGAGGCGGCGGAGGGGGATACCGTAACTCTCCTGGGATCCGACGGGGCGGTATATATCAGCGCCGAGGAGCTGGGACGTTTAAGCGGCAGATTTAATTATGAATTTACCTGTGATCTGGGAGCCAGGATACCCAGGATATATGTAAAAAGGGGACAGATTGTTTCCGTGAGAAGTCCCTTCGCCTGAAAATGACCTGTCCCGGTTTCCGGACAGGCATTCTCGGGCAAGCATGCTGCGCATTAGTCCAGTTATTTTGCGACCGTTATATTGGTGCTTCAGGATAATCTGACAGTTATGGATTTTTTTAAGAATCTTTTGAAAAAAGAAAATGTCAATGAAGATGAGATAATCTCCATGGTTAACGAGGGACATGAGCAGGGAGTGCTGGATTCCTCGGAAGCCCTGATGATCACCAATATATTTGAATTCGGGGACAAGGAAGCCAGGGATATCATGACCCACCGGGAGAATATCATAGGAGTTGACTGCGCTGCGACCCTTGATGACGTGGCTGAGTTTATGCTGGACGGCAAAAATTCCAGATATCCCGTGTTCGAGGACAGCATTGACAATATCATCGGTATCATTCATTTTAAGGATGTGATGAAGGCCAATGTCAGGCCGGAAAACCGGAATAAACCCTTAAAGGAGCTGGAGGGCATCATAAAGGAAGCCCATTTCATTCCGGAGACCAGAAAAATAGACGTTCTTTTCAAATCCATGCAGCAAAAGAAAACCCATATGGTGATCGTGGTGGATGAATACGGCCAGACCTCCGGAATAGTGTGTATGGAGGACATTCTGGAAGAGATCGTCGGCAATATCCTGGATGAGTTCGACGAAGACGAGGTCATGATCAGGACCCAGGGGGATGACACCTTTATCTGCGACGGCCTTGCACTTTTAACGGATGTGGGGGAAAAGCTTGGTATCGATTTTCCGGACGAGGGTTATGAAACACTGAATGGTTTTATGACCGACAGGCTGGGACATATCCCCAAAAGCGGGGAGGATTTTGAAGTGGAATACCAGGGGTGGAAATTCCGTATCGCCTATGTAAAGGGGAGGATAGTGAAAACCGTGCGGGTGTCAAAGATATCTGATCCGGAAAATTAGTTCGCACGGCTGCAAAACGGGATGTGCAGCCGATTAGAGGCCCCTTCGGGGCGCGGCTGCACAGAGTAGCACCTCTTTTAACAGGTGCTATGTATAAACAATAATAAAGAAAGAGGTGCTACAAGTGTCAGGACATTCAAAATTCGCTAACATCAAACACAAGAAGGAAAAAAATGATGCGGCAAAGGGGAAAATCTTCACGATCATCGGACGTGAGATAGCAGTTGCGGTAAAAGAGGGAGGAGCCGACCCGGCAAATAACTTTAAGCTTGCCCAGGTCATAGCCAAGGCTAAAGCCAATAATATGCCTAATGACACCATAGAGCGCGGCATTAAGAAGGCCTCCGGCGAAGGCGCCAGCGTGAATTACGAATACTGTACCTATGAGGGCTATGGCCCCGCAGGCAGCGCCATCATAGTTGACTGCCTTACGGACAACAAAAACCGCACCGCGGCCAATGTGAGAGCTGCTTTTACAAAGGGCGGCGGAAACCTGGGAGCTCAGGGCTGCGTTTCCTTTATGTTTGACGACAAGGGCCAGATAATAATAGATAAGGAAGAGTGCGGGATGGATGCCGATGATCTTATGATGATCGCTCTTGACGCCGGTGCCGATGACTTCAATGAAGAGGATGACAGCTATGAGATACTGACAAGCCCCGATGCTTTTCCGGATGTTAAAAAGGCTCTGGATGACAATAATATAGCCACGGTTTCGGCAGAGGTCACAAAAATACCCCAGAATTATGTAGATATAACAGATGAGGATAATTTAAAGAAGCTTCAGCGGATCCTGGATCTTCTGGATGAGGAAGATGACGTCCAGGCGGTATATACAAATACGGATTTTTAAGGAGAACTATGTCTGAAACCCTTGACAAAAATATTCATAAGATCATTTCCGTCCTGGAGTTTAATGATGCCATGAGGCACTTTAAAAAGAAGCTCTATGAGGATTATTTCTTCGGATACAGGAAGGCCATCACCGATGTTAATCAGGAGATTATGAAGATGTATGCCTCTGACAATAAGGAAGAGGAAATGAAAAGTGCGGCGAAAAGCCTGGTGGAATATGCCCGTGACAGAAAAGAGCATGTATTTTTCCTGAAAAGGAACACGGAGCTTATAGATATGCAGTGCATGATGGTGTTTTACGCCCTGCCCTCCATATTAAAGATCCCTTCGGAGGAGGATTCCAGGCATTTTACCGATATTATCTGCGCTTCCTGGTCTGACATGTTCCCGAAGGCAACCATAAGCGCGGCCACCTATGACGAGATATACGAGGGGTTCCGTACCACGATCCTGGGATTTAATGTGGAAGGGATGTTCGGAGATAAGAAAAAGTAATGGAAAAGGGAAAGGGTAAAAATCCTGTTTTTCCTGTTCTTGAAACAGTCTTTCTGGTTCTGCTCATCGGAGCAGGAATATTTTTCAGGTTCAACTATTATACAAAGACGACTGAAATAGACGAGCTTTTAAGGCAGTCAGAGCAGTTTCTGGACGGCATGTCCGATGCCGCTTTCTTTTATCAGCCGTCTCCTGCAGGTACGGTGGAGACCTATTCCGCCGTATTTAACGTAACGGGAGTAAATGAGGGTCTGGCGAGGCTCATTATGATCGGCCTTGAATCCCTGTCATACCTCCTGTTTTTCATACTGGTTAAAAGCGTTCTCGGCACCTTCTACGGGTTTATGTTCCTTCCGGTGCTGCTGCTTCCCTCGTTTTTCGGCCTGAGAGTAGGGGTTTATGAAGAGCTGCCGGTACTCTGTCTCCTTTTATATGAGGTGATGCTGTTCCTTACAAGGCAGATGGAAGAGTATTCTGATGAAGGACCGCTTTTTTTCAGATATGCCTTTATCGGCGTGACCATGGGACTTTCAGTATTTCTGATGCCGGGAAATCTTATCATGACCCTGATCTCCCTTTTTCTGGTGATCCACTTCCTGCTGGTAAAAAGAAGAATAAAGCTTATCCCCGAGGTGCTTCTCCTGCTGCTTGCCGCAGCGGTGATATTCTTTATGCTCTTAACCGTCCGGGTCATGAATACGGCTCTGCTTATCAAGGATATCTTTGGCAGCTATATCAAGCATTTCCTGGATCCCTGGGGCACGGAGTATCTGCTTGTTGCCATTATGCTCATGATATTCCTGATCATAGAGGTAATAATCAGCCTTATGCCCGGGAAAAAGCTGGAAAAGGAGATAAAGCGGAGGCCGGTGTCCACAGGAGGACTGCCGGAGGATTTCGTGCTCCACAGGGCAGGGGATGAAAAAGACGGGATAGTAAGCGCTGCCGCAGACAGGAAAGCAGATAAGAAAGACGGGGCAGTCAGCCCTGCTGCAGACAGTAAAGAAAAGAAAAAAGAAAAAGAAGAAAAGGATAAAACCGAAAAAACGGAACAGAAAAAGAAAAAAAGTATAGTCCGGCCGGAGAAGAAAGAAAAGGACAACTACGGGAAAAAGGCAAAGATACTGCCCTTCATTCCACTTACCATTGCTATCGGGAAGGGTAAAGACGCTTCACTTAAGGAAACGCCGCAGACCGAACCCCAGGCAGTGCCAAAGGGTCCGGAGAACGCAGAGATAAGAAGGAATGATGATTTTAATACCGAAGGCAGCGTGGAGGAAAGGGAACCGGATATAAGAATGAAGCTTCCAAAGGTCCGTCCGGTGAGTAAATTCATGCCCCGGGAAAATGAGACCGAGGAAGAGAAGGCGAAGCGTATCGCTGAATACAGGGAATATGCGGAAAACATCAATCCCAATGAGCTGGAATTCGATTTTGACATTCCCTATGACGACGATTTTGATGTGGAAGTTAAGTTTTAGGTAATATGTTTATTTTTAATAATCCTATCCAGGTAACGGAATACACTATAGAGAGCGAAAAACTGAAAAGCGGTGAAAAGGCCGTTTTTGCAGTGATCTCCGATCTCCATGAATGTGTCCACGGCAGGGATAATGAGTATCTGCTGGGGGCGTTAAAGGAAATGGAGCCGGAGGGCATCATCATACCCGGAGATATGATAGATGCCTATCCCCACGGCGATTCCGGAAAAACCATGGGACTATTAAAAAAGCTGCACACTCTTTATCCACGTATATATTATGCCCCGGGAAATCATGAGCGGAAGATATTTGAAAAGATCAGATATACGAGGCAGATGGTGATCTTTAAGAAGGGAATGGCGAGGGCAGGCCTGTCCCTTATGAGGAATGAGAGCGCTGATGCAGGAAAGAACATAAGGATCACAGGTCTGGATCTGCATCACGCTTTTTACAGAAGATTGATCACAAGAAGGGTGCCGGAGGGAATGCTTGACCTCCTTTTGGGAAAGGCGGATACTTCGGTATTCAACATACTTATAGCCCACGATCCCGATCATTTTCCGGATTATGTGAAATGGAAGCCGGATCTTATCCTTTCGGGGCATGTGCATGGCGGACTGATACGGCTTCCGGGCATGGGAGGCCTAATAAGCCCTGCCTACAGGCTGTTTCCGAAGTACGACGCCGGGCTCTTTGAAAAGGACGGGGTCAGGATGATCGTCAGCAGGGGTGCCGGCAGCCACACCGTTAATATCAGGATAAACAATCCCCCCGAGATACTTAAGCTGGTGATAGAGGGTAAGGAAAATGGCAGTAGAAGTAAAGCTTGAAGCGTTTGAAGGGCCTCTGGACCTTCTTTTGCATCTTATAGACAAAAACAAGGTTGATATCTATGACATCCCAATCTCACTCATAACCTCCCAGTACATGGAATACCTTAAGGGGATGGACACTACCGACATGGACACCATGAGCGAATTTCTGCTTATGGCGGCCACACTTCTCGATATCAAGTGCAGGATGCTGCTTCCCAAAAAGGAGACTGAAGAGGGGGAGGAAGAGGATCCCAGATCCGAGCTTGTAGAACAGCTTCTGGAATACAAGGTGTATAAGTATATGTCCCAGGAGCTGAAATCCATGGGGCAGGACGCCAAAAAGTCCTTATTTAAGGAAAATACCATGCCCTCCGAGCTTCTGGACTATGAAGAGGAAATTAATTATGATGAGCTCTTAAACGGCCTTTCCCTTAAGGATCTGCTTGTCATCTTCCGGGATACAATGAAAAGGCAGGAGGACAGAAAGGATCCCATAAGATCAAAATTCGGGAAGATAGAGAAGGAAGAGGTGAGCCTTGAAGACAGGACTGAGGAGCTGCTTAAGTTTTCAGCGGAGCATAAGAGCTTTAAGTTCAGCGATCTTTTATCCATGTTCAAGGGGAGGCTGCAGATTCTTGTGACCTTTCTTGCGGTACTGGAACTGGTCCGCTCAAATAACTGGAGGCTTTCCCAGGATGAGGACGGCGGAGATATAATGATATCCGCAGCTACAGGGAAGGAAGCAGGGGCTTAATACGCCATATCCATTCAGAATCCGGAGGGTTCTGAATAGATACGAAGGATTAATGAAAGGAACGGCATAGACAAAACATGGAATTAAAAAAACTCCAGGCAGTGGTGGAAGCAGTGCTCTTCACCATGGGAAAGCAGGTGGAGATAAAGAAGCTCTCGGAAGTGGCGGAGGTTTCGGAGGAAGAGATACTGAAAGCCGCGGAGGCTCTTACAAAGAAGTACAATAAGGAAGAAAGCGGGGTCATGCTCATCCGCATTAACGACGCTCTCCAGCTTTGTACGAAAACGGCGTATTATGACTATCTTATAAAGATCGCCCATGCAAAAAAGCAGTTTTCTCTTTCGGATTCAGCACTGGAAACCCTGTCCATCATTGCCTACAAGCAGCCGGTGACCAGACTGCAGATAGAGCACATAAGAGGGGTGAGCTGCCAGAGGGCCATCGACAAGCTTATAGAATATGATCTGGTGCAGGAGCTGGGACGCATGAATGCCCCCGGACGGCCCCTTCTTTTCGGGACAACAGACGAATTCCTGCGCTCCTTCGGTGTAAAGAGCTTAAGCGACCTGCCTGAGCTTAACGAGGAGCGGATGGAGGACTTCAGGGAAGAGGCGGAGATAGAGGCCCGGAAGGAAATGGAAGAGCAGGAACTCCTTAAAGGAAAGGGTGATACTCCCGAAAACCCTATTCCCGTGGGGATTTAATATTTAAGAGATAATCAAAAATCATATATACGCAGAAGGATTTACGTAGATTACGGGGAGGATGGATATGATACGAGGAATGTTAAAAAGAACAAAGAGCTTTTGCCTGACATTATGCTTTATTATGGCTTTGCTGCCGGCAGCGGAGATGTATGCGGGCACTGTGGGAAACGTGAGAGAGGCCGCGCTTTACAATGCCGGAAACAGTGGGAAAAATGGGTCCGCGTCATCAGACATGGTGATGTATCCTGGAGAAAAGCTTACGATAAAGCCCGTTTCCGGGAACGGAAAGGCGAAATGGACTTCCGATGATAAAAAAACAGTTAAAGTCGGAAAGAAGAACGGAAAAGCCACTGCCAGAAAGGTGGGGGAGACAAATATACGGGCAGTCTTTGAAAGCGGGATCACCGAGGTATTCCATGTCACCGTTAAGGAGGCGGAACTGGATAAACCGGAGCTTATGACGGAGCCCGGTTCCTCCGGGACGATCACCTTTAACGGGGGTAAGATAAAGAAAGTAAACAGCGGAGACGAATCTGTTATCAGTGTTGTAAAAGACGGCACGGATAAAATATCGTATAAAGCCGGAAAAACCGGGGACACGGAAATAACAGTCACCGGCAAGCCGAAGAAGGGGAAAAAGAAGGTCTATACCTGCAAGGTATCCGTAAGGAACTCATATACCGTAACCTTTGAGAGTAACGGAGGCAGTGCAGTACCCGCTCAGAAGGTGTTTGACGGGATGATCGCCAAAAAGCCGGCAGATCCTGTAAAGGAAGGTTTTTCCTTTGACGGCTGGAATAAGGACAGTGAGCTCAGTGAAAAATATGACTTTAACGAAAAGATCACGGGAAACCTGACCTTATACGCTTCATGGCTCAGGGAAAACGGCGGTACCGAATCCGGGAATAAGCCGGAGAATGCTGATCCGGAGAACGGCGGTGAGAACGGCGAAAACGGCGGTACCGAATCCGGGAATAAGCCGGAGAATGCTGATCCGGAGAACGGCGGTGAGAACGGCGAAAACGGAGATCCGCAAAACGGCGGGGAATCGGATGACGTAGAATTAAATTACGATGAAATGGTAGGCGGAGGGAGCGATTCGGATCCGGCCGTGGATGTTTTTGCCATAGACGGGCTGGAGATAATGCCGGGTGCCGGGAAAGCTAAGGCAAAAATAAGCTCAAGCTCCGACAGCATACTAAAGGTACGGTTTATCGATGAGGAAATTTATTTTTCTGAAGACTACCCTGAAAATAAAAAGTATATTCAGGATGGAGCTCTCTATGCTGAAAAAGCGGTTCCCGGTAATACCGATCTGGAATATATTGAAGCTGATATTTTAGGAGACCTTCCCGAGTATTATGTGGCTGAGGCAGTTCTTACGGATGATGAGGGAAATGAGCTTTGTAATCCCTATTCAAATATAGAGCATACCGTAAGATACGGGGAATATGCCGCGAAGACCGTTAATGATTTCGGGGACGATGATGTAGTATTGAACTTTGACGATCAGGATAATGACAACTTCGCTGTATTGGAGAAGGATATAAAGGTTGTAAGCGCTGACAGCGCAGAACCGGTGTATGGTAACGCGGGAGACGGAGCGATAAGCGCAATAGCCTACAGGCTGGTCAATCCTTCAGAGAAGATCCTGGAAGGAGATAAGGTCTATTTCAGTAATGATGACGGAGGTTATATTTTAAGGGTTAAGGAGATAAAGAAAGAGGGGGATGTGACTATCCTTTACCCTGCCGATCCCGATGATCCGGAATATGGATACAGCATTGCTGATTTTTACCAGTTTATGAAGGTACATATGGAAGCTCCAGAGGAGGAGTCAGAGATCGAAAGGAGCGGAGAAGAACCTGAAGTTGATATTTACAAGTTCAATATCAAGCTCGCGGATGTCACTACCGAGAAATCCTTTACATATTCTCTTCCCTTTGATTTTGATAAATTCAGTATAACAGGAAGCCTTGGAGGAAAAATCTCTACAAATATTGTAATCGAATGGGATGCGCATCTTTTCGGCAAGGATTATTTTAAGTGCAATGTAAAAATCACTACCGAGGCCTCGTTAAAGGTAAAGATTTCTGCTGAAAAAGATCTGGTGGATCATGACTGGAAGGATATTACCGAGGAAATAAAAGAAGCCGGACTGGGAGAGCTGAGGATACCTGTTGGAGGCGTTCCGGGTCTGGAAGCAGTGGTAAAAATCGATTTCAAGACCAAGCTTAAGATCTCCGCGGATCTTAGCACAGAAGTCAAATTCAAATGTGAAAACGGATTTAATTACAGTACCAAGGACGGATATGAGCCCATCAATAAAAAGGAAGCCAGCGCTACACTGGAGGCCAAGGGGAGCGCCGAACTGACCATAGGACCCACTCTCTCCGCCGGGGTAGAGTATCTTCGATGTGTTAAAGCGCATGTAGAGGTGTTTGCCGGGGCAAAGGTATCCGGTGAGGCAAAGATCCCGCTTGCGCAGACAGGACCTTCCAGTATACATGCCTGCGGGCTCTGCGCGGAAATAGAGGTCAAAAAGGTCTTTGAGGTAAGCTTAAAGCTTTTTGCCGAGATAAAGGAAATACATATCAAGGGTGACCTGCTTGATCTAAAGCTTAAAACAGTCGAGGAAAAGCTGTTTGACTGCTATTGCTCCATACGGAACGATACGGACAGTATGTTTGAAGGAAAATTCCATGCGGGGCTGGGAACCTGCCCCAATAATTATTATAAGGTGAATATATATACCAGGGATTCCTCTGATAAAGAGGTAAATGCAGAAGCAGCCATTAAAAATACAACGAAGAATCTGGACAGGAACAGAATCAAAGGAGGTGGTTACGGATATCTGCCGCCTGCCTCATATACAGCTACCGCCACCATAAACGGAAAGACCGTTAAGAAGAGCTTTACCGTAGTAGACAAAGAGATAACTGTAACCCTTAAAGAGGGTGAGGGAGACCCCGATCCCGGCGGCGGAGGCGGCGCTTCAGAAAACGATCCCGGCGGAGGCAGTACTTCAGAAAACGATCCCGGCGGCGGAGGCAGTACTTCATTAAATACTGCGGAATACAACGTGACCCTTTCCTGGCCGGAGAATATCGACCTGGATCTTATGGTGGAATTTGAAGAACCCGGGCAGACCGAATATGATGATGATACAAAGATCTATTTTAACCATAAGAGCGCGAAATATAAGGACGGTACCTCTGCCGGATCCCTGAACGGGGATTCCAGGTCGGCGGGGAGTGAGACCATTAATTTTACCGCAAGGGAGAATACACAGTATGTATGCTATGTAAAGATAAGTGATCCCATGAATGCGGATATTTCCGGCTACAGTCCTTCATTGACGGTAAAAAAGGACGGGGTGAGCATGGGAAGCTTCTCGGTACCGTCCGGAAGTGGAAATTACTGGGATGTATTCCTGATAACGGACGGAGACTTCAGTGAGCTTGGAGATTTATCTTACGAAGAGGATACCGACAGCGGAAAGTAGAATCGTTAACCGGAATGTAAACGGCATCCGGATAAATAAAGAGAGGAGATATAAAGAAAAATGAGTTGGAAACCGGAATTAAAGAAAAGGTACAGAAGGCTGTTATCATTATTGCTTTCTATGGGACTCATCCTCACCGGGATCCCTGTTTTGGGGGCAGAGCCAGTAATTCTTAAGGCTCCGGGCGTGGAAGAGACCGCCGAAAGTGTGGTGATAACAAAAGGGGACGTGGGAGCTGTATACTCTGACAGGTACTATGAAGTGGGAAATACCCACCCATTTGTAATGAAGGTGTCAGGGCTGAACAGAAGGGATTACAACCTGTTCCTGGACTGCGGGGACGGGTATAAAAATTCGGTAAAATATTCCGATTATGAAATGATCGACGGGGAAGAAGTGAAGTACAACCTCACTTATATAATCCCCGATCTTAGTAACTTTCCCGATTATTCAGGCACCATAGAGGGAAGCTTCTCGATATACACCGGGGATGGAGATTATGCTTTCGAGGATCAGCCGGTTTCCATTAATTATGTAAAAGATGAGGGCGAACTGGAGGCTTCCATGGAGGAAAAGCTGTTTTCTTCCCTTCAGAAAGAAACGGAGTTTGATCTGGAGCTTTCAGAGCAGGTAACCCCGAAGGATGTGGAATATATTACCCTTACTTCAGGGGATGGAAAGAAAGCAGGAGAAGGAAAGGTATTATCCTCGGCTTCAAAGAACGTAGTATTCGAGGATCACCGCTATGATGATGTTTTCAGCATTGACGGGATAAATGTCGGAAATATTCATACTGTGCTTAATGTAAGTATGTCCGCTTCAGAAAAGCCGGCAAAAGGAGACTATAATATAGAGGTAGCCCTTAAGGACGGAAGAAAAGCGGCAGTAACGGGGAAGTACAGGATTACGGACAGTCCTGTCCTGGAAGGCCTGGACACGGAAGGTTGTTTCTATAAGAGATCAGATGGGACGGATCAGTACATCTATTTTGATCAGGCAGGGAGCTATGTGAATATAAGGCTCAGAGGAGCATCTATCACTGACAGCCTCAAACCTGTTGTGTTTACAAAGAAGGTGGTGGAGGAAGAGGAACAGGAGGTGCCCCAGACCGATAAAGAACCCGCTTCGGTAATATTCGACGGGGATACAGGATCATATATCTACCGCCTTAAGAAGATCAATCTGGACAGCTTTTGGAGGGATCCGGATACCGGAATACCGAAAGCTGCTCTTCCGGACTGCTTCCTGAAATTTGAGGGAGATGACGATATGGGAACTTTCCCCATAGAGATATCCCAGACGGCTCATTGGGTAGTATTTGAATACTATAATCGTAAGACTGATGAATATGAGATCTATTTTAACAGTACCGAGAAGGACAGTGCTGCTGACGATACCCAAATGACGGTTTCATTTAATTATCAACCCTATGGGGAAGATGTGGATCCGGGGGAGACTCTGGCGACCGGAACAGGAGAAATAGTAAACGGCAGGCTTGCGGTCAAACTGAATGATGATGACGGAAAGCCCTTTGTTCCCGAGCAGGACGGGATCTACAATCTGGCGTTTTCATCCGGCAGACGCTATCATATGCCTGATGGCGTAGAGGATATCGAGGAGAATATGGATCAGAGGATTCCTGATATCATTCCTCACAATAATGTAAAGATCCAGTGGTTTAATTTCGGAGAGGAGACAGTTGATACCGATGAATATGCTCCTGCTTTTAATTACTGGACCGAGCCTGGATATGTGCCGGAGGGCAGCCCTGTCTCCATATCCCTGGATGTCATAGCTGATGGGATTGACCCCGGCAGCATGGTCATCGCCACCCTGGACAGTGACAGTAGAAAGCAGGTGGTTCTTTCATCAACGGGATACAGGGTACAGCATTCCTTTAACGGAAAGGATCATGACTATTACAGCTTCTCCGGGGAATTTAAGGATGCTCTTGAGGAGGGAGTGCATAGCCTTGACTCAAATATAAGGGGCGTTGAAGGAACCAGGATCTATGTACTGAAGTCAGGAGAATTCTATGAGGATTACCAGAAAGCCACAAGGCTTAAGGATCAGGTTGTATTAAGGATCGGATCCCCTAATTTCGGCAGCGATATGAAGGAGCTCTGCAGCGGAGAACCAAGTGAAAATGAGGTGCTGAATTACTTTAATGACAATTATAAACTGCGGCTTTCTGACCTTGCAGGGAAGGAAATAAAAGGGTTCAGCGTAAGCAGGGCGGCATATAAGGATAACGAACTGACACTTTACCTGAGCGGAGTTCCCGAAGAACAGTACGGCATAAACGTAAAGATCACAAAAGACGGAAAGACGGGGAAACTTATAGGTTCCGGAAAGAATTATTACACTGACCGGAGAGAGAGAGAATTCCTGGCGGATGAGGAAAACGGAGAATATCATGAACTAACCCCTGAGGATACAGGACTTATCTTTATGGAGGATAAATATACACTCCATGGGTTTTACGGCCTTGAGTCAGAGGACGGAGCCGCCTTCCCGGCGGTGGTCCGTTTCTATGATCCCCAGACTCTTGACCTCGTAAGTGAGCTTACTTCCTTCGGGGAGGGAGAAAAGAGCTATTTCAGCAAGGCTGACTTAAGCGGCCTCGATCCCAACAAAGTATACAGGATCACCGCCGTTGGAGCGGACGGGAGTACCGCGGGAAAGACAGGATACGCGGTATATCAGAAGAAGGGCTTTGTATCCATAGAGCTGGAACCCTCGGAGATCGAGATGGATATGAGGGAGGAAGTAAAACTGAAGGCCACGGTATATATGCCTGAAGAAGGAATGGACACCACCATCCTTTGGAGCAGCGAAGATCCTGCCGTTGCCACGGTAGATGACACCGGAAGGGTAAGGAGTATGGAAGCAGGAGAAACTGTTATCCATGCCAGATCCCTTGCGGGAGGACAGAGCGCTGAGTGCAGGGTAAAGGTTAATCCCGTAATAAAGCCGGTTTCCGTATCTCTTGACAGGACAGAGCTCATTATGGATCTCGGAAAAACAGAACAGCTGACCGCTTCCATCACCCCGGGAGATGCCACTGACCAGACGCTTATCTGGTCAAGCTCTGATCCGGAGATAGCTTCGGTAGACAGCGAGGGAAGAGTTTCCTCTTTGGTTTCAGGAAACGCCGTTATAACGGTATCCACCAATCTTGGGGGAAAATCTGCCAGCTGCAGGGTAAATGTGTATGACGGAGGACCGGGATACATTTCCTTAAGTGTTTCAAAGATAACGGTATGCCCCGGATCTTCTACCAGGCTTGAAGCATCTCTGCCGGAAGACTATGCCGGGGATAAGGCTCTCGTCTGGAAAACCGAAGGTAAAGGCGTGGTACAGGTTGATATGAACGGCAATGTTTATGCGCGCTGTAAGGGCGAGGAGGATGTGACCGTCTATTCCTGGGACAATGTCCACTATGCTTCCTGCCGCTTTATAGTAAGGACGGGGGCAATAAGCGAGAACGAATATATCGTGCCCACAAAGACAAAGCTTTCATTAAGTGACTATTTCGGGTCTGAAATAATGAATAAGGCTTCGTCCTATAAGCTTGATGCCGATAAGAAGACTGCGGTCCTTAAGCCGAATACCAAAGCGGGAGGATATGTTCTTATCGCAAAGAAAGAGGGTGACGTTTTTTTAGACGCTCTTGATCCTTCAGGGAAGAGCCTTTCAAGGATAACGCTTCACCTTGTAACTCCGAAGGTGAATTCAAAGAAGGTGACCTTAACCGGGGTTTCAGCGAATTCCACAGTGTCCTTAAACAGTATGGGGCTTTTTGGTGAAAACCTGAAGATCCGCGGAGGAGAGCTTACCCCCACATCCTGGATGATGAAGGGGAAGAAAGCTCCTGCTACAATAAACAGTGATGCCGGGGAACTTAATATCACTAATCCTTCGGGAAAGATAAAGCTTACCGCCTTTTTCGGTTCAAACGGCGCCGGACTGAAGGCGAAAAAGATGAATATAACCCTTATTCTTAAGTGATACAGGAGGTAAAGAATATGAAGAAGTACCGTAAGAAAAGTCTGGCGATATTATTATCGCTGACAATGCTGTTTTCCATGCTTCCGGGAGCGCAGACCATGGCGGAAGAAGTCCGGATCGGCGGAGAGACGAAAGTAGAAACACACATTGACGAAGCTGCGGCAGAGGAAATACTTACTGACGGGGACGCAGCGGGGAAAAGGGTTATAGAGCCCGAATACAGGACGGAAAACTATGAGGCGGAAAGTGACAGCGTAGTGCTTAAGTCCGCTCTTAATGAGGTTCTGAATGTGACGGAGCCCGTCACCATAGAGGCAGGAGGAATACTTGAATTTGACAGTGATTCCCTGTCTAAGCCAATTCAGAGGGACTATGAGCAAAGTATTGATATAGATGTTAAGAATCTGTCCGGAGAGGCTCAGGTTTTCTACCTGGAGATAGAAAATGACTATGATGATCTTTCCATGCAGATAGTAAGGGAAGGATCAAAGGAAAATCCCCGGACCATATCTCCGGGAGAAAATGCAACGGTATGTCTTTCGGTATTCGCACAGAACGCTGAATCCATGTTCTATAACATCCCGGTTACAGCCTATGTAAAGAAAGGGGAAGAGTTCGTATCTTGCGCCAGGGATGTGGTGCAGATCACTATCAGTACGGAAAAGGCAGAGCTGGAGCTTGAGGAATTAGAAGATAAGGAGGATCCCGGAACCTTAAGCAAAACATTTGAAGTAAGAGAGAATTATTCAGATTATGAACATTCTACCGACAGCAGAGTCAGGGATCTTACAGTATATGCGGAGGGCGGACTTGAAAATTATGTATCCTTTTCACCGTCCTTAGAAAACTATGCCTTTAACGATGACGATAATAATTGGTATCGTAGAGCATTCTGTAAAACCTTCAGGGTATATCCTGACTTAAAGAAGATGAAGGACAGCGGAAAGACAGAATTCAGCGGAACTATCGTCGCCAGGGGCGGCGGGAGCAAAGTGGAGCTTCCCTGCACCTTCACTATTAACCCTGATGATATCGATGATATGACAATGGAGGATCAGGAAGATATCAAAGAGGGTAATCCCGCAGCGGGTTATGACCTGCCGGAGGGGAAACCTGAAGATGCGGAGTACAGAGATACAGCTGATAACAAAAAGGACCTGCCCGGCTCACCTGCTGCAGGCGATATCGTCAATGATGATGATGACAGTATCAGCTTTCAATATGACAGTAAGCTTAAAAAGCCTGACGGAAGCGATTCAGATACAGCTTCTTCAGAGATAACGATAAAGATCGGGAAGGACGAAGGAGGTTCAGATGAAGGTGAAGATGTCCAGGTTGATGATAGCGGGAATGTGACGATCAAATATGAAAAGGTCATCACCAAAGGAGAATATGAAGAGCTTATTAAAAAGCTCGGGGGAGAAAAAACCGTCGGGAACGGAAAATACAGGCTTGAAGTGACCGAAAAGCTAACCGGTCTTGGTGATGTCTTTGATACTATTCCGAGCGACCCTGATTATTTACGATCCCTTCTGAACGCGCTGACCCGGGGCTCCAGAGGATATTATGTGAATGAGGATCCCAGGCTTACCGGGGAGAAGAAAAACAAACTGCTGGGACTTTCAATATTAGAGGCTCAGCTTGACAGTCTGCAAAAGGGTCTTTCCGGTACTGCTTATGAACCTCCTGTAAGCTTTGCCGGGGAAAAGGTGAAAAACAGGCTGAAGGAGCTGGAAAAGGATCTTACAGAAGATCCCGGTTCCGGTACCTCGGCGGTGGTAAATAAGACAGAGGGACACCAGTGCACCAACAGGCTGAAGGTTGATCACAGGCATTATTTCCGGGATTACAGGAAGGTACCTATAACGGGGATGACCTTAAGGGCATCCGGATCCTCTGATGAAAAGCCCAGGATCTTTGCCACCAGCCGAATGTATGGCGGAAACTATGTGGACAGGACCGAAACAGACTATGATATCCTGCTCAACGGAGTGAAGGTTACGGAAGCCCAGACCGCGGGAGTAACGGATGTGCTCATCGCCGAGATACCGAATGAAGAGCTTAAGATGGGTGAAACCAATCTTTTCACCTTTGACTACCGTACAAATCCGGGATCCCACTTTGTGACGGCTGAATCCCAGATAACCGCTCTGTATCCTTCCGATACACCGGTAGCATATGTAAGGGATAAGATCGATAAGGACAGCCTGGAGGATGTGAGGCGTCTTCCTGATTTCGCGATCTATCCGGAAAATATAGTAACTGCCAGCAGCGATCTCATTATCGGAGAAACGAATGATGTAATCTTCAAGGTTTATAACATCGGAAGCAGGGGCGGATGGTTTAATATCAGTGCGAAATACAAGACGGACGATTATCCGGAAAATGACTTCGAATTGAAAAGAGATAAGGCAGATGAAAGAGACGGAGAGGACGAAGCCGGAAATTACTGGTATTACCTGGATGCCTTTGATCAGACAGCGTTTAAGGCTTCCTTTACACCTGATACCGATAGCACTCCTATAGAAGTAGTGGTTTCAAGCTGGGGTAATAAGGACGCTAATACTGAGAATAACGATATCTCTTATTATGATGGAGACAAGAGTAAGAATCTGATCGCCAGGAGCAGACAGGTGCCGTCTGTTGTTTCAAGGAATGGCATACTTACAGAAGAAATGCCGTTTAACCTTTTATTTGATGTGGAAAACATAATGGATCTGGTAAATAAGGATGATATCAGGATCAGCCTGGACGGGAAACCGCTTGACAGTAATCCGGTGGCGACTCTGATAGAGAGGTATGATGTGAATCGATCCACATATGTTCCGGATCATCTGGAATGTCTCTACAGTGACTCTGAGCCTCTTTCCTATGGTGATCACATCATCTCCGTTTCAGCGGAGTATTATACTTCTTCCACGGAAAAGATCCGGGAAGAGATAGGAAACTATGTGCTTACGGTTACAAGAAGAGCCATTATCGAACCGGAAGTTGAATTTACATATGATCCCGACAGGGATGAGGAGACAATTGAGATCGGGGAGATAGAGGACCTTGTTAACGCAAAGATCCTTGTGAAGGGAAAGATCATCAATAATGTCATCCCTACCGATTATGACAGGGAGGAGGGAAAGATCACCTATGTCCTTGATGCCTCCAGCTATGGGGACGGAATCTACGATGTAGATGTAAGGATGTCATTAAAGCATGAGGAGCTTGAAGACCAGATTGTAGAGAGGGGGTCTTTTAACCATTCCACGGAGGAAAGAGCATATTACCTTGTTTTTGACGAGACTCCGGGATCTCCGGATTTCTACTATGATTACAGTTATACCTATCAGGATGATGCGGGTATTGAACAGGTTGCTACCGAGTGGGCTCCTGTCAGGGCAGAGAAGCTGTCTGATAAAGAGTATAAGATCCTGAGGAAGGATATCCCCGGTGCAGGTAGCATTATGGTCATTCATTCAAGGGGAATCAGTGTGATAACTAACAGGGTCAGCGGCAGGATCAATGTGGAGCTTTCCGGCAGCAGGAGGCTTTCCTTTAAGGAGAGTGGTCTCATGACCCTTAAGCAGGCCAGGATCACTTCAGTTAAACCCGTGGCAGGCGGGAATTTACTCAACATAGATTTCCCTGAAGAAGATGACGAGGATTTTCCTGACTATCGCAGATCCTTTGTTATAGCTTCCGGCGATGTGTCTGAACTGTCGGATGGCTTAACCGTTGGATTTACCGCCGAAACGGAGACAGGAGGAACTCCCTACACCTTTACTTCATCCATTACTATGGATAAGAACCAGGTTCTGGATCTGGAAGATTACACGGTATTGTATTCGTACAAGGTAATGAACAGCAATTCGGAGGAATTTCATGCCACGCTGGCGTACAGCACAGGTAGACGGATCGATCATTCAACATATAACGAGGAAACACAAGAATGGGATTATTATTACAATTATATATACGAGACTCAGAACATGGGCTGCGTATTTGACAGAGATAAAAAGATACTAAGCTGCTTCCTGCTTTCTCCCGACGAGTATGGAAGACCGGTTGAATACAGCACGGTCAAAAATTATATTAATCATAACAGTGATAAAGCCTATATGGTGATATGGTCGGAAGATGAGGTATTTAAGGATGATCTGAAGGAAGAAGCTCCGCTGCCGGAAAACGGTGGAAAAGACGGAAATATAAAAGTACTGGACAGGGTTTCATTAAACAGTATATCTGTCAAATGCCGGAATAAAAGATTAAGCTACAGTTCTGTGACAGTGCCTGTGCTTGATGATATTTACTATGACGGATCTGACAGAATAGATGTCACCTTTACCGGAGATAAGGTTTTCCTGCCTTCAGCCAACTATGTTTTGGGATTTTCCCTGACTGCTGGAAACCAGAGGATCTCCAATGGAGTGGATAAAGACATAAAGGAAAAAGAAGTGGAGGTCTTTGCTGATGAGGGAATAGGAGATAACTTAAGCGAGACGGTCATAACGTGGAGCGACAGTTACGAAAATGAAGGCTCTGTAAATGAATGGCAGAGCGGGATACTTGTGGACGGATTCCAAAACGGTGATGGACTATGGACCGTGGCCGGAAAGGAAGCCGAGATCTATACAAGCCTCCTAAGAAAGGATAAATCCGTCAATGTTTACCGGTATTTTGAAATGGATGAAGGCGACCGTTCCATTGATATAGGTAATACCTTTGAGGCAGAACCTGCTCCTTCAG
>CAMJPM010000033.1 GCA_946407725.1 uncultured Lachnospiraceae bacterium | reverse complement strand
CATACACTTAATCCCATAGCAAAATCAGGTCTCGATGTGTTTAATGACCTTTATGTATCCTGTGACGATTATAAGGATGCGGACTGCGTGCTGGTACGCAGCGCCGACATGCATTCCCTGGATGTTCCCAAAAACCTTCTGGCAGTCGGAAGGGCAGGGGCAGGTGTCAATAATATTCCCATTGAGGAGCTGGGAAAAAAGGGTATCGTGGTATTCAATACCCCCGGCGCCAATGCCAACGGTGTAAAGGAGCTGGTGCTTGCCGCCATGTTCTATTCCTCAAGAGGTATTTTTGAAGGCATAAGCTGGCTCAATAATGAGGGAATAAATGAAGAGAATATAGCAAAAGCCGCTGAAAAGCAGAAAAAGAATTATGCAGGAACAGAGCTTAAGGAAAAGAAGCTGGGTGTCATAGGTCTCGGAGCAATAGGAGTAAAGGTGGCAAATGCGGCCACCAACTTAGGAATGGAGGTTTACGGCTACGATCCCTATATCTCGGTGGATGCGGCATGGCATCTTTCCCGCTCCATAAAGCATGTTCACAAGGTTGAAGAGATCTATGCCAACTGTGATTATATTACGATCCACGTTCCGCTTCTGGAATCCACAAAAAAGATGATAAATGCCAATGCCATCAAGCTGATGAAGGACAGCGCCATTCTCCTTAATTTCGCAAGAGATGAGCTGGTGGATGAGGAATCCGTTGTGGCGGCCCTTAAAGTCGGAAAGCTGAGAAAGTATGTTTCCGATTTCCCAAATAAGACAACTGTGGGACAGGAAGGGTGCATTGTCACACCACATCTCGGAGCTTCCACGGAGGAATCCGAGGAAAACTGCGCTATCATGGCGGTAAGACAATTAAGGGACTATATGGAGAACGGAAATATCAAAAACTCCGTAAATTACGCGGACATCGACATGGGTATCTGTGAATCCACAAGCCGTATCCAGATATTCCATAACAACGTGGCAAACGTGCTCACCAGGCTTACCTCGGCCTTCGGTGACGCTGGCATCAATATCGCATATATGAATTCCAAGAGTAAGGGAGAGAGGGCTGTAACCATCATAGATCTTGACTCCCCGGCTCCTGAGGAAATAATGAACAGGATCCGTAACGCAAAGGAAATCATCAGGGTGAGGGTAATAAAAGCTTGAAAGTAATACTTTCAAGCTTTCATCGGTGCCGCGGCAGGCACGTCACCGATGCATGTAACAGGTCTCTGACCTGTTACATAGCACACTTGCCTGCAGCAAGGTAGGTACAAAAAATGGCTGACATAAGACCGTTTAATGCATTGAGACCGGCAAAGGATCTGGCGGAAAAAATAGCTGCCCTGCCTTATGATGTGTATTCAAGACAGGAGGCTAAGGAAGAGATAAAAAAGGCCCCCCTGTCTTTTTTACGTATTGACAGGGCGGAGACTTCATTTCCGGATGATGTGGATACCTATGACGACAGGGTATACGTAAAAGCACGGGAGATACTTGATGATATGACAGAGCGCGGGGAATTCATATCTGACGAAAAGCCCTGCTTTTATCTCTATGAGCTTACCATGGAGGGAAGGGTTCAGACCGGCATTGTAGCTGTGGCCTCCGCTTCGGACTATGAAAACGGAGTGATCAAAAAGCACGAGAACACCACTGAGGCGAAGGAACAGGACAGGATACGGCATGTGGACGTCCTTTCTGCCCAGACCGGCCCTATTTTCCTTGGTTACAGGAATAATGAGGTGTTAAAAAATATCACCGGAAAGGTGAAGCAGGGTGATCCCGTATATGATTTTGTAAGTCCCGACGGAATAAGACACAGGGTCTTTATCATAGATGACGACATGGATATAGCTGCCATAAGAGGGGCTTTTGACGCCATAAACTCCATCTATATCTGTGACGGGCACCACAGGTGCGCCAGCGCCGTAAAGGTATGCCGTATGCGCCGTGATGCCCATAAGAGCTTTACCGGGGATGAGGAGTATAATTATTTTCTCTCGGTGCTCTTTCCCTCTGATGAGCTTAAGATCTTAGACTACAACAGGGTGGTAAAGGATCTTAACGGCCTGTCGGAAAGCCGTTTTATGGACAGGATAAGAAAGAAATTTGATGTAAGTGAAGGATCGGATGAGCCCTTTAAGCCCGGAAAGAAGCATGAATTCGGTATGTATATCAGCGGAAGCTGGTACACCTTAAGGGCCAGGGAGGAGATCCTGTCCGGAGATCCGGTCAGTGACCTGGATGTATCAATTTTACAGAATGAGCTCCTGTCCCCGATATTAAATATCGAGGATCCCAGGACCGACAGCAGGATCGCCTTTGTAGGGGGTGTCCACGGAATGGAGGGGCTTATGGAAAAAGTTGATAAGGGGGACTATGTATGTGCTTTTTCCCTTTATCCCACTGATATAGACGAGCTCTTTACGGTTGCGGATATGGGAAGGCTCATGCCGCCCAAATCCACCTGGTTTGAACCGAAGTTAAGGAGCGGGCTTTTCATACACAGGTTCTAAAGGGCACGCTGCCGGCCTGTCAGCTGATAACATAAACAGTAATTATTAGGATCCCAAGGAGGAGAAGTTTGAAACAATTGTTTCAAGCTTCCATCGATGCCGCGCAGGCACGTCACCGATGAGCACACTTGCCTGCGGCAAGGTACAAAGTATGAATAAAAAGCTTTATAATCTTATGGACTGGGCAGAGATCGAAGCGGTCACCTATTCTGAAGAGGACCATCCCAAAAAGCTTCTGGGACCTCACAGCGCCGGCAGGAGCGGAACCGTGATACAGGCTTTCTTTCCGGAGGCAAAAAGTGTTTCGGTAAAAGCGGATAAGGTTAAGGAACCATATCCTATGGATATGATGGATGAGAGCGGATATTTTGCGGTGCTTGTCAGGAAAAAGCTGCCATTCCACTATGTTTTCGAGATCGAGACAAAGGACGGAAAGAGCATTACCCTTGAGGATCCCTATGCATATTCCCAGGTCATCACCGAGAGGAATTCAAAGAAATTCAGGAACGGGATACTGCGCTATGCCTGGGAAACACTGGGAGCCCATATTACTACAGTGGACGGCTGCGAGGGAGTGCATTTCGCAGTATGGGCACCGGACGCCATGAGAGTAAGCGTAGTCGGGGATTTTAATGACTGGGACGGCCGTATATATGAGATGGAAAAGCTGCCCGATGAGTCCGGGATATTTGAGATATTTATACCGGGGGTAAAGGCCGGGGCTCTTTATAAATATGAGATCAAAGCCGGAAACGGTACGGTATTCTTAAAGACAGACCCTTACGGATTTTTCTGTGAAGAAGGGGAAGATCCCGCTTCTGTAGTAAAGGATCTTGGCGCCTTCAAATGGACTGATGAGGACTGGATGGCTGAACGCCATAAGGTTCAGGGCTATGAAAGCCCCATGGTGATCTATGAACTGCAGATTAATTCCTTTAACGGAAAAACCGGATTTAAGGCCATAGCACCTGAGCTTTCCAAGTATTTGAAGAACACGGGATATACCCATGTAGAGCTTATGCCCATTATGGAGTATAAGGATGTATCCTCTGCGGGATACCATACCTACTCTTTCTATTCGCCTGCTGCAGGTTACGGAACTCCCGAGGATCTTGTTTATTTCATGGACCACATGCATAAGGAGGGGATAGGGGTTATCCTGGACTGGAGCCCCGCACATTTTGATGACAGGCTTGGTGGCTTAAGCAGATTTGACGGCACCTGTATTTATGAGAGCCCTGATCCCCGGAGAAGCTACCACCCGGACGCAGGCACCCTTACCTTCGATTTTGCAAGGCCGGAGGTCAGGAATTTCCTTATGTCCAATGCGCTTTTCTGGACCAGGATCTACCATGCCGATGCCATAAGGGTCGATAATACCGCATCCATGCTCTATCTCGACTACGGACGCACTGATTATCTGCCAAATATCTACGGGGGCAAGGAAAACACTGAGGCCGTAGAGCTTCTGCAGAGCATAACAAATGAGGTTCATAAAGAGAAAAACGGAGTTCTTCTCATTGCTGAGGACAATTCTGCATGGCCGGGAATGACATCTGATACCGCTGACAACGGACTGGGCTTTGACTTTAAATGGAATGAGAGCTGGAGGGAGGATTTCCTTTCATACCTCTCCTATGATCCTTTTTACAGGACGGATCACTACGGGGAACTGTGCTTCTCTCTGGTATATGCCTATGCGGAGCGCTTTATCCTGCCCATGAGCCATGACGCATTCAGCGCAGGCAAGGGCTCCTTTATAGACAGGATGCCGGGAAACAGGGAAGAAAAGATGTCAGATCTCAAGGCTTCCTTAGGCTTCATGTTCACCTATCCCGGAAAGAAGCTTATTACCTCGGGACTCGATATGGGTGACAGCACCGAATGGTACCCGGGAAAGGAGACAGACGGGGAGCTTATTAAAGAGCAGGAGAATAAGGAGGTTCATGATCTTATTAAGGATCTGTCCGCCCTCTACAGGGAGAGACCCGCTCTCCATGAGCTTTCCATGGATGAAGAGGGGTTTGAATGGATAAACTGTATTTCCGCCAATGAAAATATTCTTGTATATATGAGAAAAGGAAAAAAGGAATCCGATACCCTTGTGGTGGTGGTCAATTTCGAGAATATTCCGAGAAAGAATTACAAGATCGGTGTTCCGAAAGAGGGGAAATATAAGGAGATCTTTAATACGGATGCGGAAAAATACGGAGGCTTTGATTTCCGTAATTCCCATATCATCAAATCCGCAAAGGATGAGTGTGACGGCAGGGAGGATTCCATCAGGATAAAGGTTCCGCCTCTTTCGGTGACGGTCTTTGAAATACAGTAATAAACGGAGGATCTATGGATTTTATTCTGTTGAATGCGCCTGTACCGCTAAGCCTTGATGCTCCTGCGCCGTTGGATCTGGATACGCCGGTACTTGAAAATATCGATGAGATAAAGGAAAACCTGAACCCTTCCTTTATAGAGACATTCTTAAAGGGACTTCCTGAGTTTTTCTTTAACCTGGGTCTCAGGGTTTTAATAGCCGGAGCGGCGTTTTATCTGGGAACCAGGCTGATATCCTTTATAACGACTGTCGTCAATAAGTCCCTGGACAGGGCGGGGCTTGAAAAGGGCGTAATAACCTTTGTGGACAGCCTGCTCCGTATCCTGTTATACTGCCTTCTTTTACTGCTGCTGGCAAGCGCTTTCGGAGTGGAGGCCACCTCGATTCTTGCAGTCTTCGGTTCGGCCACCCTTGCCATCGGCCTCGCACTGCAGGGCAGCCTTTCAAATATCGCCGGAGGCTTTATCATACTCCTTATGAAGCCCTTTAAGGTAGGGGACTACATAAGGGAGGATTCCCACGGAAACGAGGGCAGTGTTACAGAGATCACCATATTCTACACAAGGCTTACTACCATTGATAATAAAGAGGTTATGATCCCTAACGGCAGCCTTGCCAATACCTCCATCGTCAATGTGACCTGGCTGCCCCAGAGACGCATAGATTTTTCCGTGGGCATAAGCTATGAGGCGGATCTGATCAAAGCCAAGGAGGTGCTTAAAACCCTGGCGGAAGAGATCCCGGGATATCTCGACAAGGAGGAGCCCGTAGTGTTTGTGCGTTCCCTGGATGACAGTGCGGTAACCCTGGGATGCCGCTTCTATGTGGAAACCGAGAACTACTGGAAGGCTCTCTGGACATTTAATGAACGGGTAAAGCTCGCCTTTGATGAGAAGGGCATAGAAATAACATATAACAAGCTGGACGTTATCCTTAAGGATAACAGTACAGCCGGTACAGACCTGTAAGGAGATATTATGTCTGAAATAGTGATTATGAAAGAGCTTCTTGGAGAGAATAAAAAGATCGCAGAGGAAATGCGTACTTTTTACAGGGAGAACAGGATTCTGATGGTAAACATCATGGGAGCTCCGGGAGCCGGTAAGACAACCCTCCTTAAAGCCCTTTCTGATGAACTTAAAACAAAGGGAAAAAATGTGTCCGTCATCGAGGGGGATCTCTATTCCACCATTGATGCGGATCATTTCAACGAAAAGGGCATAAAGGCCGTGGAGATAAATACCTGCGGGGAGTGTCATCTGGACGCCGCCGTTATAAAAGAGGGCTTTGACAGGCTTGATTTTAAGGAAGGCATATGTTTTATCGAAAATGTGGGAAATCTTATCTGCCCTGCGGAATTTGACCTGGGGGATGACCTCCGGATAGTCTGTGCTTCTGTCCCGGAGGGCGACGATAAGCCCTATAAATATGTGCCCATGTTCTCCTACGTGGATGCCGTTGCACTTACCAAATGCGACTTAAAGGAAGCGGTGGGCTTTGACACCGACAATTTCCTAAAGGGCTTAAGGGCATTATCTGAGGCTCCGGTCTTTGAAACGGCCCTTAAGAAGAACAGTGAGGATACAGGCATAGAGCGCCTTGCGGACTATGTTCTGAATGCGTATTCAGCTTTATAAAAAATTACGGTAATTGTATAAAATGTCACTGGCGTTCACCGCAGGCAAAGCCAGAAAACGGCATTTCAACCATTATGAAAGGCCGGGCATATTTGCCCGGTGTTTTTTGCATATTTTTAAATACAATGCTATAGTAAACGACAAATTTTTTTATCGTTTACTATAAATTATAGTTATGTTTATGCCGATAAATACATAGATACGGTATACTATTGCTATGCATGGTAACTATTTTCCGAGGTGATCGACATGGCCAGACAAGCTAAAAAGAAAAAAATGAAACTTAAAGGGCAGGTTAGAAAGACCATTGCGGCCCTGCTTATGATAACTGCAATTATAGTGGCGGCAGTTCCGGCTCCGAAGATGGAAGCACGGGGAAGAAGTGCAGGCAGCTATGTGGACAACAGTGGTGTGAAGTTTAATTATACAGTACAGCTGGATGAAGAAAATAACAAAGTGGCCGTTATCACGGGCTATGATTACAGTCCCGAAGCAGGGAATTACACCAGCAAGGGATCCATAGACAATGTCACCATTCCAAAGGAGGTGCCGGATCCGGGCGCCGGTACTGATGATGAAGGAAATCCCATAGAGACCATGATCCCTGTCACAATCATCCAGAGTATGGATTCCGATGACGGCTCCGGAAACAGGGGAGGACTTAAGGTTGTCCGTTTCGCTGATGGATCCGAGGTCACAAAGATAGACCAGGGTGCTTTTGAAAATGATACAGGAATAAATGATATCACTTTCCCCTCCTCCCTTACGGAGATAGGAAAGAGCGCCTTTAAGGGCTGTACCGGAATAGAGTCTACGATAGAGATCACAGAGAACGTAACTAACCTGGGGGAAAAATGCTTTTTCGGCAGCGGCGTAAGGAGTGTGGTTTTTAAGGGCAGCTCCCTGCAGACAATACAGTCAAAGGCTTTCGGAAACTGTCAGAATTTACAGAAGGTTTCCTTTGAAACCGGGGGACAGGGGGATATGGTCTTCAAATCCAGCGTATTTGCAAATTCCGGGCTGCAGGAGATAAACCTTCCTGCCAGCTTAAAATCCATAGGGGATAACTGCTTTTATGGCTGTACCCAGCTATCAAGCATAGATTTTTCCAATCTTACGGAGCTGGGCAATCTTGGAATGAATGCATTTTCAAACTGCACAAACCTTACTGAGGTGAAAGGGTTTGAAAACACCAGGATTCCCTCACTGCAGACAGGGACCTTCATGTACTGCTCGGGTCTCGGAACCATCAGCCTTCCGGAGTCCTGTACGGAAATACTTACAAATGACGCCTTTACTGGCTGCTCCGCACTCCGGGAGATAAAGATACCGGGCTCTGTTGATAAGATTCCTGCCGGCACTTTTTCCGGATGTTCCTCCCTTACCCGGTTTGAACTTGATAACTGGGACGGGAGAGAAGCAACGGATCTGTATATTACCCATTATGATGATGTGGAGATAGAAACCCAGGGTAAAGTTGGTATACTTCCGGATGATATGCCCGGTCTTATTGTTTACGGCTTCAGTACCTTCAATGGAGCTAATTCGGGGATCTACAACTACTGTGTAAATAACGGTATCACATTCAAGGATCTCTGGAGCGGGCAGGACACCTCCGAATCCGGCTATGTAATAGATGACCAGGGATATATTTCCTATATCAAGCCTGAAAAACAGGATACCGCTCTTGTCATTCCCGATGTGGTAAACGGAAAGACCGTTGTGGGAATTAGGAATAAGGCAATAGTGGGAGAACCCGACAGCAGTGATTTCAAAGAGGCAAAATATATAAGCATAACCCTGCCTGCCTCCTGCACCAATCTGGAGGGCGGCTGCTTCAGCTATTGCAAAAACCTTGAGAGCCTTACTGCTCCTGCTTCAGACTATAATCTGGGCGGAAATATCTTCCCTATGGATACAAATGGTGATACCGTTCTTAATATCACAGGCGTCATAGATCCAGGAAACAGCCTTTTCTGTGCCGCCATGGACGAGCTTATATCAAATAACAGCGGGAGCTATCATCCGCCCTTCCACAATTCGGATTATCTGGATGCCGGTGTGGGTTACTATCTGACGGTGGAAAACCTGGATTCCACAAAAAAATGGAATAAGGGGAGAAGCGGTACCACTTCGCTCACCGGATACCTTCCCCAGACAAATACCACAACACTTACAATTCCGTCGGGTGTGAATGAACTGGACATAAATCCCAAGGCAAGCACTTCCATAACAGGAAACAAGAAGCTTAAAAAATTCACTGCAAAGGATAACGGCTTAAGAAAAATAGGTTCTTACTATTTCTTTGACTGCGCAAACCTGAACGAGGTTAATCTCCCGGACAGCATTTCATCCATAGGGGATGCGCCCTTTATCGGATGTCAGGGCCTAAGCGATGTTAGCGTCAGTTCCAACGGTTTCTACTGTCAGGACGGGATACTCTTCGGAAATTCCGGGGGAAGGCTTATAGAAGCCCTTGAGGGCTACCCGAGGGCTTCCTTCTCGGATAAGGACTATCCCACGGTTACGGAGATAGGCCCCTATGCCTTCTGTGAGCTTCCAAATCTGCAGGTTGTTTCCATCGTGAACGGTGGCGTAAGGACTATTCCCGAGGGATGCTTCAAAAATGCCTCCGGACTTTCCTCCGTAAAGCTGGGGAACAGTGTTTCCAGAGTTGAGGACGAAGCGTTTTCATATATCAAGAGCCCTGCAAAGATAGAGGCCTTTAATCCGAAGATAATCTACGGGTCAGATAACGGTGACCTGGTCTCAGAAGAGGATCCTTTAAATGCAGGGGCCTTCAAGGGAGAGGACAGATCCTATCAGGTCTATAATCTCTACGGTACAGCCGAGGACAACAGCGACAATACCTATGCCCTTGCAAACCTGACCAGCTATGACGGCCTGGTGTGGAGCGGTATTTCCGATAAGAGTTCGGGAGACGGGGATAAAATATTCAGCGAATATGCGGTTTCCTGTAATTTTTATACAAATGCCGAGTATAACGGGGATGAGTTCACAAAGGATATTGAGTCGGTTGTGGATTTTGATCTGCTGGATGTGAGCGGGAATAAGATACCTAAGGATACATATGGTACGGAAAACGGGGATGACAAATGGACCCTCACGATAGACAGCGGTTCAGATGTACCCTTTAAGGTTTATGCAAAGGACAGGAATATCTATACCTCCGATCCGCTTATACTTCACTATCCGGTAAATGATAATACCGGAGGCGGGGGCACCGTTTCAGGTGATTCTTTATTCGTGGTTGATGAGCTCCAGCCCAATATCTTTGATTATACCGGATTTGCAGTTGAGCCCGAGCCGGTTGTCAGGCTGAAATCCGACTTAAGGAACAGGCTTTCCAGGGACGTGGACTACTACGTGGTATATTCCAATAATTATTATCCCGGAACAGCCACACTCACGGTAAAGGGACTGAATAAATACAGTAAATCCGGGGATGCATCCATATCCTTCAGTATCAGGAAGAATATAGGGGAATGTCTTATTGAGGTGGAGAACGCCGCCTATACGGGACAGCTGGTACAACCCGCGGTTCATGTGTTTGATTATGAGAATACTGCAGAACTGGTTGAAGGAAGCGATTATGTGATCACCCACTATGAGAACAATGTAAAGATGGGTAAGAACACAGCAACTGCGTACATTGAGGGAATAGGCAATTATTACGGGGAGAACCACGGATCTTTCTCGATATTAAAGACTACCAGCTCCTCTTCAAAGAGCTCCTCCAGTTCGAAGTCTTCAAGCTCCAGTAAGTCCAGCAGTTCAAGCAGCTCCAGCTCCAGCAGCTCTTCGACTACGTCCAGCTCCTCTGCTGCAGCCTCCGGCTCCGGCAGCACGGCTCCCAGTGAAAATATCAGCGTGCCCCCTGCCATTGTGAATAGCAGTCCGGGCACATCGGGACGCGCGGTACCCGTGGATTCAGGGGGAGAGGTTGAAGGAGCCACAGGGACCATAGAGGGCACTACCGATAATTACGTGGTAAAGATAAAAAAGACTGACGAATCGGACAGGGAATTTAATAATGCCCTGATAAATGAATACGGGGATGTTTCCGGATACAGACAGTTTGCCATGGACATAAGCCTTTATGATTCCTCGGGGCAGGATATGATAGATGATCCAAAGGGGGTTGCTGTGACACTTACGGTTCCCATACCGGAGGAGCTTGCCCTTTACGGCGGAAATAACAGGGTGGCTGCCGTGGATCATAACGGAAAACTGGAGAACCTCTCCACCAGATTTTCAATGATAGACGGGGCTCCCTGTGCAACCTTTACGGCCACACATTTTTCACCTTACGGGTTCTATGTGGATGTGAATAACCTGAGTGCAGGTGAACTGGACAATACGCCTAAAACCGGGGATCCCATAAGTCCTAAATGGGTTCTGGTCATCGGCCTTGCAGCACTTTCCATATTCCTGTTCTTAAAGGATGACCGGATGCCAAAGGCCGCAAAGGCAAAGGCATGACATGAGCAGGAGAAGCCTTATATTTAAGATCACCGGGCTTACCGCGGCTTTTTTTGCAGCAGCGTTTTTTATGGTCATGTATTTTACAGAGCCTGAGGATATCAGCGCAAAGAGCTCCATGGAGATAGTAAACGGTATCCTTGTGAGCTATGATATAAAGGACGGCATGACGCAGGTTGCCATCCCCGATACGGTTAAGGCCATAGGAAATGAGGCTTTTATGGGGGATAAGGTTTTAGAGCGCATCAATATCCCGGGAAGTGTAAAGGTCATAGGATCAAAAGCCTTTTACGGATGCAGCCGTCTGAAAGAGATAAATATACAGGAGGGGACAGCGGAGATAAAGGACAGCGCCTTTTCCATGTGCACGGATCTATACCGCGCTTATCTTCCGTCCTCCTTAACAAAAATGGGAAACGGGGTGTTTTCCGGGGATACGGCACTTAATGAGGTGAAGATCGCTCCGGCTAACCGCAGCTTTTTTATAAATGACAATGTGATTTATGACATAAACTCTACCAGGGTCATTGAGATGGTACCCGGAAGGCAGAACATATATTATGAGATGCCGTTTTCGGTAAAGGGCATTGCTCCCTATGCGTTCTGGGGAGCAGAGCACTTAAAGGGGGTAAGGGTCTCCAATAATGTGACCTCCATCACACCCTTTGCCTTTACCAATGCTTTTTCACTGGAGTTTGTATATCTGCCAAACAGCGTATCGAGCATACAGGAATATGCTTTCAGGGATTGTAAAAGCCTTAAGTATGTGGGCATGGAGGGTAATGTGACCTACATAGATAAAAGTGCATTTTCCGGTGTCAGCGGGGAGATGGTCTCTGAAAACAGTGTCGGTATCTCAGAAGCAGGGAAAAAATACGGAAAGCTTACCGGAAAGACCATTGGGATGAATAACGGAAATCCCACGGTCAATTCTGCTGGAAATCCTGCAGAAAATCCCGCCGGAAATGCTGTTGAAGATGAGGACGGAAGCAGCGTGGTATTTAATACCCCGTGGGGGATAAGGAGTCCCTACAGGGAGATTGATACTTCCGATAAAGGTCTTTACGGCGTCGGAAAGATCGTGGGTGGAAAAACCGTGATCATTCCCACAGATAAACAGGATTATTCGGGGTTATCGGCAAATAAAGGATTATCCGCCAACAAAGGTTTATCATCCAACAAAGATTTATCCGCCAACAAGGCAGGATAGATTTAAAACCGGGACCGGGGTTATAAATACAATATAACAGGATCCGATGGTCTTGAGGAAATAAAGCGGGGGTAAATATGAGAAAACGGAATATTAAAAAACGATTGGCCTTTTTGCTGGCACTGCTCATGCTCTTCATGGGCTGTGTCCCTGCGTATGCAAGGGATCCGTATATCATAGGATCAGGCTCTTATGAATCCGGGATCAAAGAGCAGCTGCCGGTGCAGGATGATATCTCCGGTGAAGTCACGATACTCGGGGGCGCAAATGATATTGTGGACTATGAAGGCAGTTCTGTTTCCGGGAATAACGGGGAGTGCTACTATTATATGAAGGATAGTACCCTTCATATCAGCGGCCCCTGGTGCGAATTAGTCACCCAGACACAGTCTCCGGTGATAGATGTATCACTGCCGTGTATGGATGAAACTTCGGGTGCGCAGAATATCGTGTTTGATACGCCGGAACTCCCCTGGACAGGCTATAAGGTTGCGGGAGGGGCCTTCAAGGGATATTCAAATCTTAATGGTATTACATTCAGCTACGTAACAAGGATCGGCTCCGGTGCACTTCAGGACTGTCCGAGTCTTAGAACCATCGCATTAGATACTTATACAGGCAATCATAACTATTATGTGAAAAACACCAATGCCCTTTTTGATCTTAATAATGGAAAGCTTATAGCAGTTGCCATGGGTTCGTCAGAAGCTTTGGATCTTGACGTCCCCGGGATAACCGAGATAGACCCTTCCGTGGCAAAGGGCTACAACGGATCCTCCATCATCATACCTGAAACGATAAAAAAGATAGGTACGGAAGCCTTTCAGGGTGCATCAATTGCCACACTTGTTTTTCAAAAGGTGGATGGCCTGGAGATCGGGGATAGTGCCTTTATGGACTGTAAGAACCTTGATAAGATTGAATTTGATGATATGGACAGCACCAAAACCGTTTCAAGTATCGGGATCAAGGCTTTCGCAGGCTGTGAGAAATTAGGGTCGCTGTCTGTTCCCTGCCACATAGGAAAGATAAGGGACAATGCCTTTTCCGGCTGTACCGGCCTTACGAATCTTACGGTACAAAAGACCGGTATTATAGATGTCATAGGAGAGGGAGCCTTTTCAAAATGCGGCAATATTCCGGGCTGTAATTCCCTTGTGGAATTCCTGATAGAGGGTGAGGAAGGCGACAAGGGTACCGTAAACGAGATAGGAAATAAGGCCTTTGAGGATTGTACAAACCTTAAAAACCTTACCATGAGAGGCAATGTAAGGATAATCGGCAATGAGGCCTTTAAGGGCTGCTCCGCCATAAACAGCAACCCCATTTCCCTTCCCGAGGGACTGGAAAAGATAGGCCACAGTGCCTTTTATGGCTGCAGAAATATTGAGGGCATTCTTGTTATACCAAAGAGCGTAAAAGTGATAGACCATAATGCCTTTGACGGATGTTCCAAGATCACTGTCCTGAATTTCGGGGGTTCATCAGCCGCAGACAGATACAGTGATCCTGCCCCCAGGCTTAAGGAGGTGGGAACGGAGGCCTTTGCAAATATGGGGCTTACAGAGGCTTTTATACCGGATTACTATGACGAAAACGAAAACAGGACTCTTGAGATCAGCTGCTTTGATAATAACAGCAGTCTGGACTTTGTCTTCTTTTACGGTATTAAGGAAGATCAGAGTGATGAATCAAAGCTAAGGTCGAATTTCAGGAAGCTGAACAGTGAGGGTTCCTCAGGCTTTTCCTTTGACGGCTCCGTAAAGGCAGAGCTTATCTATCTGCCCTACAAACACTGTTATGTGAAATTCAATCCAAACGGCGGGGAATGGAGCGACAGGAGGGGACAAAATGCTAATAAAACCTCAGTTTCACATATAGAGATGGGCTCTAATTTCAATGCTTCCTATGGAGGGGTTCCAAAACCCATGGCACCGGCGGATAACAGGGATTTCCAGACCTTCAGGTGCTGGATAGACATTAACAAGACCCCATTTAATTTCGGAGAAGACGATGTGCTGGATGGTGATACAACCATAGATTATGACGAATCAGTGTATGCCCTGTATAAGTCCCTTTTTACCATTATCTTTAAGTATCTGAATGCGGATGGGGACTTAGTTACCCAGGAAACAAAGGTGGAAGCGGACAGTGTTCTGGATGCCAGCCATATACCGGTTATCCCGGAGCTTGACTATGCGCCATTTAAACACTGGATAAGCGATCTGTTCGGGATATTCACCCAGGAAGATCTTATAAACGATTACGGAAAGGTGATCCAGAATGATACCATCAGAGCTGATTACAATAACATACATAAGGTGAATTTCTACATAGATTCACTAAAGAGCGAGCTGCTTTCGGAAAACATGATCTCTCATAACGGAATGATAAGCAAAATCGATGAGATATCCTTAAACAGCGTGGTGGCAGAGGCTCTGGAGAGGAAGTACCCCTCAGATGTGAGTGTTTTCAAGGGATGGAAGAAAATAGGCGATCTGCAGGGCTATCACTGGACCAGCAGAAAGCTTGTTACAGAGGATATAGATTTCTATCCCGACTATGATACTGTCTACACCTTAAGGTTTCATTACGGGGAAGAGTATGCCAGCTATTATAATCTGGATGATCCCCTGGAAATGCGGGTGGTTCGCGGGGTATCCACCAA
This sequence comes from uncultured Lachnospiraceae bacterium, assembly GCA_946407725.1. GTDB lineage: Bacteria > Bacillota > Clostridia > Lachnospirales > Lachnospiraceae > NK4A144. The sequence goes on along the minus strand of CAMJPM010000033.1, from coordinate 13,731 downwards.
TGCTCCTGTTGTGAAAAAGCTTCCGGGATACAGCTTCCTTGGCTGGTATGACAAGGAAAAGGACAGTTATATGGGCAAGGGATATATCAATCCCACCAGAAACATGGATCTATACGCTGTCTGGGCGGTGGCCCATAAGGTGAGCTTCTATAATACCTATAACGGTGAGCCGGAATTCATTGACAGTATCGATGTTGTAAGCGGTGATGTCATAGGACTGCAGCTCCCGGAGGGACCGGAGGATGTGGAGGACGGAGCGGACTCCATGGCTTTCAGCAGATGGAATACAATGGCAGACGGAAGCGGAACGGATGTTGACCGGAACACTGTTGTGAATGCCCCCATGAATGCCTATACGGTCTGGATAAGCGGACACACGGTAAAGTTCTATTCCGAGGACCGTCTTCTGGACAGGGCTATAGTAGAGCATAATAATACCATCCGTTCGGCTATAGGGGAGGAGTTTCCGACGCCTGTTCCCAGGCTCGGGTACATCCTTAAAGGGTGGAATACGGAGCCCGACGGGACAGGGGATCCGGTGACTCTGGACACAAGAGTGATTTCATCCTTAAACGTCTATGCTCAGTGGGAGGATGATCCCAGTACGCCTAATGATCCCCAGGTTACGGTTTCATTTGATTCCATGGGCGGCTCCGCCGTACCAAGCCAGACACTGTCTGTAAACACCCTGATAAGCAGGCCTAATGATCCCGTGTGGCATGACCACAAGTTCCTTGGCTGGTATAAGAGTCCTGATTATGAAGAAGCCTGGGATTTCGGGAATGACATGATCACAGAGGATATGTATCTCTATGCCGCCTGGAAGTACTGGACGGATGAAAATGAGGAAGAATATCAGGATAACCTGAAGGGTATATACTGGCTTAAGGTAGTAAAAGGAGAGAAAGCATCCGTCGCTGAATATTTCAAGGAAGCGGGACTTAAATATACCTATGATAAAAAGAAGATAAAATACAATTCAAATAAGAGGATAGTAAAGGGAAAGAGAACGGGCTCCACTCTTCTTTCGGCAAAGAGGAAGGACGGAACCGATTATGAAAAGGCTGTGAGGGTCTTTGTCTTAAAACAGGAATTACAGGATATGTATGCCTTTAATACCGGCTCCACCCTGAATGCTCCGGAATACCTTACCGTAAGCGGTTTCCTCCCTGAAAAGTGGCAGAGCTCCAAGCCCTCGGTGGCTGCCATTGATCCCAATACCGGAGTGATCACCGTAAGGGGCAGGGGAAAAGCGACGATAAGGGCCATCTATAAGAACAGGGTGGTAAGCGCCATGTTCTACAGCGAGGTTCCAAAGTTTACAAAGCCCTTCATAGTGATGAAGACAGGGCAGCGTAAGAAGCTGAAGATCAAGCGGGTTAAAAACTATGACATTATAAGCTGGAACGTGGTTTCGGAAAACAGCTCTTCAGGAGGATTAGGTAACTATAAGGGTACTGCTGAGATTGATTTTAACGGAAAACTCACGGCATTAACTGCAGGTGATCTGACGGTCTATGCCACCGTCTACGGAGAGACCATTTCCTGTAAGATCCATGTGGAACCACCCTTACTACGGACTAAGAGCGTGGTGTTGAATGTCAGTAAGACAAAGAAACTGAAGCTTTCCAATACAAAGCTTAAATTTGTGGAGTGGATCTCCACAAATGACCGGGTGGCATATGTGGATCCGGTGTCCGGGGTACTTTACGGACTGCAGCCGGGACGGGTGACACTTAAGACTACAGCAGGAGGCGTTTCAAATGTCTGTTCCGTGCAGGTGTTGGATTCGAAGAGCTCGAAGAATACAGGCTACAACACCTATAACAGCTATAATAACGGGAAAAAATAAATGGAATCTGCATCTGAAAAGAGGTACCGGGAGCTGACAGAGACCCCGGTACCCCTTCTTATTACAAGGTTATCCATACCAACTATAATCAGTATGCTGGTGACGGCTATTTATAATGCGGCCGACACCTTTTTTGTTGGACGTATCTCAACTGAAGCCATTGCTGCGGTGGGGCTTTCTTTTTCCGTCATGGCTGTGATACAGGCCATGGGATTTTTCTGCGGCCAGGGCTCGGGCACCTGCCTTTCCAGAATGCTTGGGGCAGGAAATAAAAAGGAGGCCGGGAAAATGGCGGCCACCGGACTTGCCTTGGCAATGATCCTGGGGATATGTTCCGCTGTCCTTGTTATTCTCAATCTTAAGGAGGTGACCCTGTTTCTCGGTGCCACTGACAGAACCCTTAATGACACCATGGACTATATCAGGATAATAGTTATCGGAGCTCCTTTTATGATGGGGCAGTTTGCCCTTAATAACCAGCTCAGGTTTCAGGGAAGCGCGATCTACGCCATGTACGGCCTTCTTTCCGGGGCAATACTGAATGTGGGCCTTGATCCGCTGCTGATATTCGGGCTGCACCTCGGGGTATCGGGAGCGGCCATAGCCACCATAAGCGGACAGATAATCAGCTTTTTCATTCTTCTTTTCGGCTGTTCAAGGGGGGCGAATATCCGTTTAAGCATTTCCAATGTAAGATTAAACGCAAAATACATACTTATGATAATCAACGGGGGATCAGCTTCATTATTCAGACAGGGGCTTGCCGCCGTGGCTACCGCCCTCTTAAACCGTGCTGCCGGGGTATACGGAGACGCCGCTATTGCGGGAATGAGCGTAACTACCAGGGTCATGATGTTTACCGCCAGCGCCATGATCGGCTTCGGCCAGGGATACCAGCCTGTCTGTGCCTTTAATTACGGCGCGGATAAAAAGGATCGTGTTAAGGAAGGGTATTTTTTCTGCATAAAATACGGCACGGTATTTCTGCTCATAATGGCCGGGCTGTGTATATTTTTCGCCCCGGATATCATCGCCTTCTTCAGGGATGATCCGGAGGTGGTCAGAATAGGCGCTGCGGCTCTCAGATATCAGGCTGTAGCGTTACCGATCCTGGCCTTTACCGTGATTACAAATATGATGCTCCAGGCCATAGGAAAGGGAGTAAAGGCTTCCATCACTTCCGCAGCCAGAAGCGGACTGTTTTTTGTTCCCCTGATCCTTATTCTGCCCCGGTTTTTCGGCCTTACGGGTGTTGAGGTCACCCAGGCCGCAGCGGATGTGCTGTCCCTTTTCCTTACGATACCCATGGCCTATTCGGAGCTTAAAAAGCTGTAGTCTCAATGGACCGTGGGGACGGGGTTCATGGTCCATTGGGCCATGGGGACGGAGTTCATGGTTCACCATTTGAAAAACGACCTCCCGTAGTGTAAAATGGAAGCACTACGGGAGGTTTTTTTATGCAGAAGATCGGGATAGGATACGAGGATTATAAAAGGTTTTCAGATGAAAATATGTACTACGTGGATAAGACGCTGCTTATCCGGGATGTGATAGAAAAAGGCGGCCAGACCACACTGTTCACAAGACCCAGGCGTTTTGGGAAGACCCTCGCCCAGTCCATGCTCCGTACCTTCTTTGAGATCGAATTAGACCGTGACGGGAAAAAAATCGATAACAGCAGGTACTTTGAAGGAAAGAAGATAATGGGGGCAGGGGATGATATCCTTTCTATGATGGGACAGTATCCTGTTATCAAGATGTCCTTAAAGTCCGCAAAACAGCCGGATTTTTATTCTGCTTTTCTAAGGCTCCGGGAAGAGATCATTTCGGAGTTTTCCAGACATGATTATCTCCTTAAATCCGACAAACTGGATCAGGTTGATATTGACAGTTTCAATAAGATTAGAAGAGGAGAGATTATCTGGGACAAACGGTCACAGGAATTCAGAAACAACGAGGATAGAAAAACAGCATTCAAAGAAGAAGTCGCCAAATATGCAACAGCAATGAAAACCCTTTCCGGGCTGCTTAAAAAGCATCACGATAAAAACGTGATATTCCTTATTGACGAATATGACGTGCCTCTTGAAAATGCCTATTACAGGGGCTTTTATACCGAGATTGTGGACTTTATCCGATCCCTGTTTGAATCTGCATTGAAGACAAATGATTCCCTGGAGAGAGCTGTTGTGACGGGATGTCTCCGGATCAGTAAGGAGAGCATATTTACCGGATTGAATAATTTTAAGGTAAATTCCATACGGGGAAAAGAATTCGGGGAATACTTCGGTTTTACTGTCGAAGAAACCGAAGAAATGCTCAAAGCCTATGGTCTTGAAGAAAACATAGACACGGTAAGGGACTGGTATGACGGCTATATTTTCGGGGAAGCGGAAGTATACAATCCCTGGAGTGTGATCACATATGTAAGTGAACATGAGGGGAGTCCGGAGAGACTGCCGGAGCCTTACTGGTCAAATACATCCTCTAACAGCATAGTCCGGGATCTGGTGGAGAAGGCCGATGATGAAACGAGGGATGAGCTGGACCTGCTGATAAACGGCGGTACCATTGAAAAGAAGATCCATGAGGATATCACCTATGACGGGATATATGACACGAAGGAGAATCTCTGGAATTTCCTGTTTTTCACGGGTTATATGAGGAAGGTGTCTGAACGGGCTGAAAATGACGATGTTTATGTCACGATGTGCATCCCGAACAGGGAAGTGAGAAGTATATATAGAAGTGATATCCGCAGATGGTTTGAAAAAAAGGTGGAAGAGCGTCAGGATGATAAAAAAGCTCTCCAAAGGGCTGTACTTGAAAGAGATACAGAAAACATCGGGCGGATACTGACAAGCCTTCTTAAAGAATCAATAAGCACTTTTGACAGTTCGGAGGGTTTTTATCATGGTTTCCTTCTCTCCATGCTGATGGGAACCAGGGATTACAGGGCAAAGTCCAACAGGGAAGAAGGGGACGGCAGACCGGATATTGTGCTTTACCCGGAGAATCCTCCGGATCCGGCCTACATCTTTGAAATCAAGATTCGTAAGAAATTCAACGAAATGCAGGACGGACTTAATGAAGCGTTCATACAGATAAGGGATAAAAGATATGAAGACGGCATACTTGAAGACGGCTACGCCGGTGCCGTGTCCTACGGTATATGCTTCTGCCGGAAGAGCTGTATAGTGGGGCTTTGTGACATATGACAGACACTAATGGAGCCTGAACCCCGTCCCCATGGTTCATCGGCTTCTTTTTTCCTCGGTTTCCTTTTCCCTTTCGGTAATGAGCCCGCCAAAGCCGGTGAGTGCCGCAAATGGCGCAAACTGGGCCGCCCTGCTTAAATTGTCCATTCTTGGATGTTTCTTTGAAACGGGATGGTTTAGCTCCATCAGATCTTCATAATCTTCGATTTTCGGGTTCCTGTTATTCATCTATGCCCTGTGTCCTCCCACCTGCTTATTTCTGTCACGCATGGTGGCGTGGTCTAAAAGGTTCATGCCCTTAAGCATGGCGTTTTTTCCGTATTTTTTCTTTATGGAGAGCACTGCTTTCTGCAGCTTCTTTTCTTTTTCGCAGGCTTTCTTTTTTTCTTCCCTCTCCCTTTCAAGGGTACCGTAATCCGTAAAGAGGTCCAGCTGTTCATACTGTTCTTCCTCTTTCTTTTGTTTTTCAGCCACATCTATGGGGATCACATGGTTTGCCACCACATACATTCTGCGCACCAGCATACCGGGGTAGATTATCCTGTCATAGAGTTCCATGGTCTTTTCCGTGATGAGCCGGGTGGAGGAAGAAAATTCCCCAAGATTTACGGAGCCGTGGGCGGCCTTTGGAACCAGCCTCCCGTAGTGGTCATATTCCGCCGGACCGCTGTAGAGCTTTTTTATGTCCGGGTTTTCCATGCATTCCTTGTCATAGCCTACGCTTAAGACTATCTGATCCGTGACCAGACCCTTTTCAAATAGATTGAGTATAAGATTGTCCACCATTTCACGGACAACGAGCTTTCCATGTTCCACACTGTAGGCTTCATGCAGCACCTGGCCTTCGCTTAAACTGTTGTTTTCAGGCACATAGGACTTAATATCACTTATGAGACAGCTTTCATAGCCCCAGGCGTGGTCAATAAGAAGCTCTGCATTTACCCCGAAGAGCTTGTAGAGCAGATCTTCGTTATAATACTCGTTTTCCTTACCCACAGAGCATCTGGCAATGTCCCCCATGGTGAACATGCCATGGCTTTCCAGCTTCTTTTCATAACCTCTGCCTATACGCCAGAAATCCCTTAAGGGCCTGTGAGCCCACAGCTCTCTTCTGTAGCTCATTTCATCAAGCTCTGCAAGCCTTACGCCGTCCTTATCCGGAGGCATGCGTTTGGCAACAATGTCCATGGCGATTTTACAGAGGTAAAGGTTGGTGCCGATCCCGGCAGTAGCGGTTATTCCGGTCTCCTTAAGCACATGGCGGATCATCTTAATGCAAAGCTCCCTGGGAGTAGTGTCATAGATCTTCAGGTAATCCGTTACATCCATAAACACCTCGTCCACGGAATATACATGGATGTCCTCCGGTGCAATATAATTAAGATATATTTCATATATCCTTGAGCTGTACTCCATATACAGGGTCATTCTCGGCACTGCGGTGATAAAGTCCAGGGCATATTCCGGGTGCTTCGACAGCTCCTTAAGGCTTGTGGTACTGCCTGTAAATTCCCCACCGGGAGCCTTTTTTAACCGTTCATTGTTGACTTTTTTTACCTCAGCATCCACTTCAAAGAGCCGGGGACGACCGGGTATCCCGAAGGATTTCAGGGCAGGAGACACCGCAAGACAGATAGTCTTTTCTGTCCTCGCCCTGTCAGCCACCACCAGCAGGACATCCAGTGGGTCATACCCCATCTCCCTGCTTTCCACTGAAGCATAATAGGATTTAAGGTCTATGGCAATATATGCTCTTTTGCTGTTGCCATTGTTTTCCATGTTGATATAATATCACATATAGCATTGATTTGGAACTAATGTTCGAAGTAAATTATTAATGGCGCGGCTCTCTGAATTTTCTTAAAGGGGTGATGAAATGTTCAAAGCAGACTATCATTTGCATACAAAATATTGTGACGGGAAGGATTCCCCGGAGGATATGGCGCTGGCGGCTCTTGATATGGGGTTAAAGCAGATGGGTTTCTCGGGGCACATGGATCCTCCTGCCGGGGTGTCTATGGACATAGAGAGCTACATGGCTGAGATAATCCGGGTCCGGGAAAAATACAGGGACAGCATCGATATTTTTCTCGGGGGAGAAATGGACTGTCTTTTTGATGCGGAAAGCGTCTCCGGACTGGAATATATAATAGGCTCCACACATACCCTTAAAATGGATGACGGGGAGATGTTTTCCGTGGACGACAGCGAGGAAGTGCTTAAGAATAACTGCGAGCGCTATTTCGGGGGAGATTATTATGCTCTTTCAAAGGCCTATTATGAAACAGAGGCGCGGATAATTGACAGGGTGCACCCGGATATCATCGGACACTTTGATCTCGTGCTGAGATTTAATGACAGCATGCATTTTATTGATGAGGACGATCCCAAATACTATAAAACCGCCCTTGACACCCTGGAGTACCTGTCAAAAGCGGATGTTCATTTTGAGATAAACTGCGGTGCAGTGAACAGGGGGAGAAAAAAGGAGTTTTATCCAAATACAAGGCTTTTGAAGGCCTTAAGGGAATTTGGCGGACGGATCGTTCTTTCCGGTGATGCCCACGATAAAGACCATATCTGCGGCGGCTTTGAGGAAGCTGCAATAAAAGCCCGGGAGTGCGGATTTAAGAGCGCCTTTGTCCTTAAAAGAGGCAAAGACGGAAGGCCAATATGGGTAGAAACCAGTCTTGATTAACTTGACAACGTTGTAAGGGAAACAAAAGCTGACAAGAATGTCGGGGTAAGGTACATGAAAAGCTGGGAATGGGAAAGAGAACTCCGCGAGGAAGGGCGGGAAGAAGAACGGGTGAAGACAGAAGCAGAACGCAAACGTGCGGATAGGGCCGAAGCAAGAGCAGAACTGGCAGAATCTAAACTCGCCAAATACAAGGCAAAATTCGGGGAGATCTGATCGAAATTCTGATAATCTGTTTGTGAAAAGTGGCTTTCTTATGTTATACTGTGTGATAAATCTTATCTTTCAGACGGGGTATAGATATGTGGAATTACAGCTTCACCATACCTACAGCTTTTATTTTTACGATTTTTCTGATCTATTTCCTTGCAAGCCCCATGCTTCCGGTAAGGAGAAACAGGAATTTTCTTTTTCTTGTGATCTGCCAGGGGCTGACTATCTTTACCGACATCTGGTCATCTTATCTGGATAACAATTTCGAGAACTTACCGCAGGAAATGCTTGTGGCCGTTAATCTCCTGTTTTTCATGATGTTTGCGGCCAGATCCTTTTCCTTTGTGGCTTATGTCCTGTCGGTTCCGGAACAGGATGACTGGATAATGCGCATAGGCTTTTTCAACCAGATCTTTTTTATTCTTTTTGAAGTCATAATACTGCTCACCGTATGGACTAAGTGGATCTTTTACATAGACATTTACGGCTATCACTCGGGACCCTATTACAATACCATATATTTCATTATGTTCGTCTATGTCTTTGAACTCTACATTCTCTTTGTTCTCTTCAGGAAAGAATTAGACCACAGAGAGGTCTTCAGCGGATTTCTCTTTACCACCATACTGCTGATCGGCATTTTGATCCGTTATCAGTTCAAGTACCTGCTGGTGATGGATACCTTCTGCCTCGGGGCAATAATGATCATTTTCCTCACATTCCAGGATGTCCATCTTTTTGAGGATCAGCGAGTGGGACTGTTTAACAACAAGGCCTTTCATCAATATGTGGTGGAGCATCTGCAGGGGAAAAAGCTGTATCTCTATGGCTACGGTATTGTAAATTATGATGAGCTGAGACGATTGTTCGGCGGAGCCCAGATGGATGCGGAGTTAAAGGACATTACGGTAAAGCTTAAAAAGGAATATCCGGGACAGGTGCTCTATTACTTAAGGAACGGCCGTTTTATGGTATCAGATACCATCCCCTTTGAGTATAAGGAGATAAAAAACAAGGTCCTGTCCATAGGAACCGTTGAATTTCCGCAGGATCTGGAGGTGGAGAACGGTCAGCAGCTTATTGAGGTTGTACGGGATGTTTTCTCCAAATTCGACGGAAATGTGGCAAAGCGCCACATCGTAGTAGACAAAGAACATCTCATTGAGATAAATCACAATATCAAGGTACAGCAGGCGTTGAATAAGGCGCTCAAAACCGACGCTCTTCAGGTATATCTCCAGCCTGTTTACTCCGTTGAAAAACGCAGGATCACCGGAGCAGAGGCTCTTGCCCGTATAGAGGATCCGGATCTGGGGATGGTGCAGCCCTATGAATTTATTCCCATTGCAGAAAAAAACGGACTGATCGTCAAAGTTGGCGAGACGGTATTCAGGAAGACATGCAGCTTTTTAAGGGAATATAAGGATGACAGGCTGCAATTCATAAACATAAACCTTTCTCCGATCCAGTGTGTTTCCGAGGAACCCATAACAGCTCTTCTAAAGATCGCAGATGAATACGGTGTTTCCGGTGAGATGCTGAAGCTGGAGATCACTGAAGAAGCCATTGTTGACGAGAATGAGCTTAGAAAGATGATGATAAAGATGTCAGACCACGGATTCTGCTTTGAACTGGATGATTTCGGGGTGGGATTTTCAAATGTTTTAAGACTTTCAAACTTTCCCTTTACAGCTGTAAAGATCGACAGGGAGTTAGTCTGGCAGTACCATGATAATCCCGGAAACAGTATACTTCCCCATCTCATTGAAGATATAAGGAAGTCTGGTTTGGACGTGGTTGCAGAAGGGGTAGAATCAAAAGCCATGGGAAAAGAGATGATAGAGCTTGGATGCAATTATCTGCAGGGCTTCTATTTCTCACGTCCCGTACCGTTAAAGAGGTTTAATAAGGTATTTAACCTGCACTGGAGTGAATTCTGAAAGGAGGTCATATGATAACTTACGAAAACACAGAAACCATCAGGGAGCTGCTTGAAAAAAGCGAAGAAGAATTCTCAGCCTTGCCGTTTTTAAGGTATGAGAAAGATGACATTATCTATGACATAAGCTATGGGAATTTTGCAGGACTCTGCCGTATCATAGGCGCTTTTATAAACAAGCTTAAGGAAGAAAAGGGAAGGCCTGTAAGGGTCGGGCTTTTTGGCTCCGCAAGTGTTCACTATGTTTCCGTTCTTATCGGTACCATGGCCTCCGGAAATGTGGCGGTTCCCCTTGATTATCAGATGGATATCGAGCATCTCACAGAGTGCCTCGAAAGATCCGAAACCGACATACTTTTCTATGATTGGGTGCATGAGCCGCTGATTGCGGATATCAGGGGAAAGATAAAAAATATCACGGCTTTTTATTCACTGCAGTCCGTAAAAAAGAATCCATGCTTAAATGATATATTGAAAAATCCCGAATATACCGGAAAGACCTGGTCTGAAAGCGGCAGCGAGAGTGTGGTTGAAAAGGATACCCTGGCCATGATCCTCTTTACCTCAGGCACTACCGGCCACAGCAAGGGTGTAATGCTCACCCATTTCAATCTGGTGGGAAATACCCTTTCCCAGGAAAGGATAGAGTATCCCGGGAAGCCCGTTGCCTTAAGCGTACTTCCCATACATCATGTGTTCTGTATCAGCGTTGATTTTCTCTATATAATGAGCTACGGCGGCGTGACCTGCATCAACGGACCCATGTCCATGCTGGCAAAGCATCTTTTATTATTCGATCCCATGATAATACGTATGGTGCCCATGATCGCAAAGGCGCTCTATAATAAGATCGTAACGCTGGCCTCCTCCGATCCTTCACTTACCGAGGAGGATGTGGTGCATCAGGTTTACGGAAAGAGTCTTTTCCGTATTGTCTGCGGCGGCGGGGGACTTTCTCCTGAGCTGGCGCAGAAATACACGGATTTTGGCATCAATATAGGGCAGGGCTACGGTATGTCCGAGTGTTCCCCCATTATTTCCGAACCCGTTTTGGACAGGCCTGACAAGGTTGCTTCAGCAGGAAAGGTACTGAACCATGTGGAGGTACGCATTGCGGATGACGGTGAGATACAGGTGAGATCCCCATTTGTTATGCAGGGATACATCAATGATCCCGAGCTTACAAAAGAGGCCTTTACAGAGGATCACTGGCTTAAGACCGGAGATATCGGTTATGTGGATGACGATGGCTTCCTTTTCCTCACCGGACGATTAAAGAACCTTATTATCTTAAGCAACGGTGAAAATGTGGCTCCCGAGGAGATAGAGGATACCTTTATTTCAGAACCGCTGATCTCGGATATCCTGATATACGGCGACAACGACATGGTCTGCGCCGAGATCTATCCCGATTTCCTCTATGCGGAAAAGAATGACATCACGGATATAGAGCTGGAGCTCCAGAGCATAGTGAAGGAGCATAACAAGTCCCTGCCGCAGTTTAAGCGGATCCTAAGGACCGGCATGCGGAAAGCTCCTTTTAAGAAGACCACCTCCGGAAAGATCATAAGGAGTGCATTCTTAAATGAGAAAAAAGAGTATAAGGACAAGTCAAAGAACTTAAAGCTCCCTGTAAGCGAAAATGAAAAGAAGATATATGACTGCTGCGCGGAGGTACTGGGTCACAGAAAATTCGGCATTGACAGCGATCTCTACGAGATGGGCCTCGATTCCTTCGGAAGCGTACTGCTTATCACAAATCTCCAGGAGGAGTATGAAATATCCCTGACTTTAACGGAGCTCATGGAGCATCCAAGTGTGGAGAAGCTCTCCGTCCTTCTGGAGGAGAAGACTAAAGCCGAAAAGATAGACTACTCCATAAGGGATAAATATCCTCTTATCACAAGGCAGATGTATTTTGCCTATGTAATTCCCGGAAATACCACCGGAAACCTGCCCTATTTCCTTAAGCTTGACAACAGGGTGGATCTTGACAGACTGGAGGAGGCCTTAAGAGGCTTATTTAAGATACATCCCGCCCTTACAGGGCGGATTGAGCCTGACACCGACGGACACCTGGCATTTTTCAGAAAGGATGACAGGGAAGTGGTGATCGAGAGACAGACCTTAAGCGAAGAGGAGTGGGAAGAAAAGAAGAAAGAGCTCCTTAAGGGATTCTATTACAGAAAGGATGAGAATCTCTACCACGCAGGGATATATAAAACAGACAACGGAAAATACCTCTTCTTTGATGTGGCACATGTCATTGGCGACGGCATGACAATGAACATACTCTTTGAGGATTTGAACTCCCTGTACTTAAATGAGCCGGTAAAAAAGACGGATTACAGCTTCTATGAATATATCCTTGACGAGAGCGCGAGGAGCCAGAGCGAAGTCATGATGAAGGAGGTTGGCATCTATCAGAACCTTATGAAGGACTGGAGTGTCAACAGATCAATTCTTGCAAAGATGGACAGCTATGACCTTAATACCGCACATTATGCGGCAATCCGCGGCGGCTTTACGGGCATAAGCAGAAAGAAGATGCAGGGCTTCTGCTCTAAATTCGGGGTATCCGAAAATGCCATGTTCCTCACGGCTTTCAGCTATGCGGTGAGTCTCTTTGCGGATTCGGATGACGTGGTGATAACAAGTATCCACAGCGGACGTACAGATGGACGCTGGACCAGAATAGCGGGACTTCTCTTTGAAACCTATCTTTTCCGGTATACCAGGATCAGGCATGAAAAGGTGATGGAGCTCTTAAAGCGGAATGCGGAACAGATCCTCCACACCATGGAGGTGCATTTTGCCACGCTTCATGCGGATGAGATGTTCATCCAGTACCAGGGAGATATTTTAGAGGTTCCGCTGGTTGGCGGAGAGATCGCTGAAAGAGTGCCGCTGCAGCTGGATTCCCTGCCCTTCCACTTAATGATCCACTCGGTTGACAAGGGTTATATCTATGAGCTCAGATACTGGGAGAACCGCTATGACAGGGAGATGCTGAAGGTATTTATGAGTGTTATGGAGAGCATACTTAAAGCTATCCCAGAGGAGTCCTCGGTACGGAAGCTTAAAGACCATCTTCCGGCTAAGCTCTATCCCAGAAATTTCAACGTTTCAGCCAAAAAGCTTAACGCGTCCCTGGGCTATGAAGTAATACCTAATGCTGATGAAAAGCTTATGGTAAAACCCTATGTGCTGGATGAATACGGCCTTAAGAAGCCTTTCGGTGCCTGGGGCAGGCTCTACATTCTGGGGCATCACGTGAACGGCGGGACAGATACCATCGAGAGCCTCTACACCGAGGGTACCCTTTATGATACCGGCATAATTGCCAGGATCACCCCCGACAAGAAAGTTGAAGCCCTCTATCAGGCAGGAAGGACCATTCTCCGAGAGACCCTTGCAGGACAGACCTTTGTAAATCTCTTCGAGCTTGAACGGGTATTAAAAACCTATCCCGGAATAACAGAAGCGGAGTGTTCCATATACTTTGGTCAGGACACCAGGTTCCATATCAAAGCCTCCCTTACGGGCAAGACAGAGCCGGATCCCGGGAAGATCAAGACCTTTGTGGGGGACAAGCTTGGGAAATATATGGTTCCGGAGCTTGTGGAGTTTATAACGGAAGAGTAACATTAAAAATGTATTATTCAATAAGTCCGGAGTTTGAAAAACTGAAAAAAGTTCCCATCATCACCAGGCCGTTGCAGATAAGGCTTACACAGCGATTTTTTAAGCGGATGATGAAAAGAAGAGCGGAGAATAAGGATAATGTAAGGGTTTTCCATATCCCCTGTGA
>CAMJPM010000032.1 GCA_946407725.1 uncultured Lachnospiraceae bacterium | reverse complement strand
GGTAAGAAGCTGGGTTAAGGACAGTATCTCGTTAAATATCTCCGGATCGGACACAGGAAGGGGCTTTCCCACTATGCAGTGGTCGAATTTCAGGCCGGTGACGTGGGGAATACCCTCCACCACCTCTTCGGAGCTCTCCACAACAATACCCTCCCTGTCAAAATACATGAGTTTCCCGAGGAAATCCACATATCCAGCCACGGCTTTTTCATAGACCTCTATGGTTATAGTGTCGGTGGAATCGAATTTTACATCCATCCTTTCAATAAAGGGGATGTCCGTCACCGGTTTATTTCTGTATTTAAACTTAAGATACAGGGAATTCCGTCCGAGAATGGAATCCGAGAGTACCATATTCCTGATCTCATCATCCGTATATCTGTAATTTCCCGTCACATGGACCACTGAAACCTTGAAATAGTCGAGAAAATAGTATACACCCACCAGAAGGGCGGTTATGACGGATAGTACTATGATGAAAGCCTTAAGATGTCTTCCATCAGTCATATCTTGTACCTTGCCGCAGGCATGTGTGCTCATCGGTGACATGCCTGCGTATCACCGATGGAAGTATGAAACATTTTGTTTCAAACTTCAATACTCCTGGATACACTGAGACAGAGCCCTATCTCAAATAGCAGGAATAATATGGAGGTACCTCCGTAGGAAATGAAAGGCAGGGTTATTCCCGTATTTGGGATGGTATTGGTGACAACGGCGATATTAAGTATTACCTGTATGGAAATATGAGCCATTACTCCGGTCACGATAAAAGCTCCGAACTGATCCGGGGCGTTGTTTGCTATGATCACAAATCTCCAGATCAGAATGATAAACATCACCATTACCGCCACAGCTCCGAAAAGTCCCAGCTCCTCGCAGATAATGGAGAATATCATATCATTCTGGGCCTCAGGCACAAACCCCAGCTTCTGGGTGCTCTGTCCCAGCCCCTTGCCGAATATGCCTCCGCTTCCTATGGAGTAAAGGGACTGCAGTGTCTGGTAGCCGGTGCCGGAAGCATAGGCCTCAGGCTGGAGCCAGGCCCTTATCCTGGCCATACGATAGCTTACTTCCTCGGGAATTATACCATTCATTACCATGTATACCAGAAGAACGGCGGCTCCCACTGCCAGCAGTGCTAAAAGGACGAAGGGCAGTGTTTTTGGGGAGCACACAAAGATCATGACCATGGCGATTCCGAAGATGATTATGGCGGAGCTTAAGTTACTGGTGATGATCAGCACCATTCCCGCCGGTATACCCGCCACTATCATGGATATTATAAATCCCGGCAGGGTGGCGGACAGCTTTTTACCGTATTTACTTAAGCATGCCGCAAAGAGCAGTATCACGCCTACCTTGGCGATCTCCGCGGGCTGTACGGAAATACCCACATCCAGCCATCTTCTGGCACCGTTTTTTGTTACTCCTAAGGGTGTCAGAACGAGAAAGACGAGAAACAGGGACATGAGATAGATCGGAAGCGCCGGTTTCTGGAAAACATGGTAATTTATCCTGGAAACGATAAGTACTGTAATAAAGCCGAGAGCCGTGGCCTTGGCCTGGTTTTTCAGATAAAAGGCAGAATCATCAAATTTCAGGCTGGATTCATAAGAGCTTGCCGAATAGACCATGATAAGGCCGAAAAGCAGCAGAAATATCACGGTGAAAAACAGGCTGTAATCCATATAACGCCTTACTTTTCTGTCGTGGCTCATAACTCCCTTACAAACTCCTTAAACAGCTTTCCCCTCTCCTCATAATTCTTAAACATATCCCAGCTGGCGCAGGCGGGTGAAAGCAGGACAGCGTCCCCGGGAACTGCTTCCCTGTGGCAGATCTCCACCGCGTCCTTCAAATCCTTTGCCATGATAATATCGGTAAAACCGTGGGAAACAGCACATTCCCTTATCTTTTCCGCTGTATCGCCAATCAGCACCAGAAGCTTTACCCTTTCCCCGAAGGACTGAATGAATTCATCATAGGTACTGTTCTTATCGTAGCCCCCGCCTATAAGCAGAGTGGGCTTAACCATGGAAAGCACGGCCTTTATGGCGGCATCCGGGTTCGTACCCTTTGAATCGTTATAATAATCAACACCATTCACGGTCTCTACAAACTCTATCCGGTGTTCCACCGCTGTAAAAGCCGCTACCGTATCCCTTATCACCCTGTCGCTCACTCCGTATTTTACGGCCATACCCACTGCCGCCATGATGTTCTCATGGTTATGGGTTCCAAGAAGCTTTATCTCATCAAGGCTTAAGATCACTCTGTCGTTAAAAAGAACCTCCCTGCCCTTTATATGCACAAAGTCAGCTTTCACGCTGTTTATGTCCAGCTCCTCATCCCTTGTGAAATATACCACTCCCGCCTCTGTTTCCTCTCCCATACTTCTCGTTAAGGGATCGTCGTAATTTAAAACCAGAGTGTCCTCCCTATCCTGGTTTTCGGTGATCCTGAACTTGGCCGCGGTATACTCTTCCATGGTGTGGTGACGGTTCAGATGGTCCGGCGTCACATTTAATACAGCAGCGATATACGGCTTAAAGGAAGACACCGTTTCCAGCTGGAAAGAACTGATCTCTGCCACGGTAACGGAGTTATCCTCCATTTCACCGGAATAGAGGGTATAGGGCTCCCCGATATTTCCGACTACAAACACCCTGCCCCCTTCTTTTCTCTCTTTAACGTGGTTCTGCATTATCTCACCTAAAAGAGTGGTGGTGGTGGTCTTGCCGTTGGTGCCGGTTATCGCCAGAACATCCCCCTTTCCGCATACAAAGGCCAGCTCCACTTCACCGGTGATCTCCTTTCCCTCTTCCTTTAAGAGTGTTACCAGCGGACTGTCCAGGGGGACACCGGGGCTCAGCACCACAAGAGAGGCCTTCTCCCTTATTTCATCGGGAAGAACGCCTTTTATCACCTTTATATCATCATCCTCGCGAAAACATCCCCGTACCGCGGGAATATCGCATTTTTCATTCTCGTCAAAAATCACCACGGAAGCGTCTCTGTCCAGCAGAAGCCGGGCCGCTCCCTTGCCGCTTTTACCGGCACCTATTATCAAACAGCATTTTTCTGAAAATGGATCACTCATACTTGTCCTCCTTTTTTTGGAGAGCCACGCCATTTAAAATTCGCTTCCCCTCGCCGGGGCGGCATCACACATCAAAGATGTGTGATAAGGCGAAGGCGTGACCTTCGTACTTTACAGTACCACTATTTCAGCACCGCAGCCAGCACGCAGCCCACCGCGGTCACAAGGGTAAATACCATTACCACCTTGTTCTCACTCCAGCCCATCAGTTCAAAATGGTGGTGTATGGGCGCCATCCTGAAAAATCTCTTTCCGTGTGTAGCCTTGAAATACAGCACCTGTATAATGACCGAAAGTACCTCTGTGAAATAAATGATCCCTGCGAATATGGTAAAAATCGGCATCTTCATCATTATCATGGATGCCGCCGCAAATCCTCCCAGAGCCAGGGAACCTGTATCCCCCATGAAGACCTTCGCCGGATGGTGGTTATATACGAGAAAGCCGAGAAGCGCCCCTGTCATGACCGCTGCTGACATAGTGACATTGATGGCAAGGGAAGCTGAAACAAAGGCGATAAAGACAGCAATGACCAGGGTTACGGAGCTTAAAAGCCCGTCCAGGCCGTCAGTGAAATTGGAGCCGTTGGTGGTACCCACCAGCACAAACACCAGAAATGGGACAGTAAATATCCCAAAATTGACATATACCCCCACTCCGTCAGGAGTAAAGAGTGCCGAAAACGGCAGCAGCACATCAAATGTAACCTCGGTGAAAGCCTGTACGGACCAGATGGTGACAAGGGATACCAGGATCTGCAGCACCATTTTCTGCCAGGCCCGGAGCCCCAGATTGCGCTTCATCACCACCTTGATATAGTCATCGATAAAGCCCACGAGGCCGAAGCCCAGAGTGGCAATGATGACCGGAATGGAAGCCCGGTATTTCGGGATCTCCGGGATGGTGAGGAGTGCGAAGGCTATAAGGAACATCAGCCCTCCGATGGTAGGGGTTCCCGTCTTAACCTTATGTGACGCAAGTCCCTCTTCCCTTTCCACCTGTGACGCTTTAAGCCTCCTTAAAAGGGGAAGCAGAAAATGTCCCAGTATCACAGTCAGTGTAAAGCCAGCTATAATATGAATAATGGAATTCAGAAGCATTTTCCGAAAGCTCCTTTCAAATTCAAGATTACCGGATTTCAGAAAAATAATAAAACAACGGATACATTATGTCAACCGCCCCTCTTATTCCCCTTCCTCAGGCGCGTACTCCTCCTCTTCGGCATTTTCAGGGTTTAAGGGAAGCAGGCTTACCGGATCCAGCACCTCTCCTGTGGCGGGATCCAGCGGATAACCCGTGGCCTGGTCATACTGTATTACATTATTCACTATGGGATTGCCGGCGCTGTCCTTCGGAGGTTCCGGTTCCACGGCATTTTCGGTATTTCCGGTGACACCCTCGGATATAACTAAAATTTCCTCGGCTCCGGGTTCTCCGTCAGCAGCTCCCTCAGCGCCTTCTCCGCCCTCTTCACCTTCCTCGGGTACCATATTAATGGAAATGCCATAATATGAGCTGTTCTCATAGAATTCATTCTCCTTTTCCATAAGCTCCGCAGCCTCTTCCTCTGTGATGGCCTCCGTGGGGAAGATATTAAGGTAAGGCAGTACCTCCGTCATGATATCCCTGTTAAGCCTGGTGGCAAGTCTTGTGGATTCTGACTGCACCTGGGTATTGGGGGTGTCGATGACCACATAGCAGAGCACCTCCGGATCCTCTGCCGGAATGTAGCCCATAAAAGATATCAGGTAATTATTCTTGGTTCTCGGCGCCTTCTCCGCGGTTCCGGTCTTTCCGCCCTCGGTGTAACCTGCGGGACGGGCAGACCAGCCTGTACACTCATGGGGATCGCTCATTACCACAGATCTTAAATATTCCCTCATTTTTTCGCTGGTGGACTCACTTATGACCTGCTTATAGACTCTGGGGGGTCTCTCCTCAACTATGGCGCCCTCGGAATTCCTTATTTCGAAGACCACTCTGGGCTGGTAGTAATATCCCCCGTTGATAAGTGCGGAAAAGCCGGCCGCCATCTGTATCATGGTGACATTAAAGCCCTGCCCGAAGGAGGATACCGCCAGATCCGTAAGTCCCATGCTCTCGTTAAAGGTAAGCTCACTGGCGTTGGTCTCTCCGGCCAGGTCAATATTGGTCTTAAAGCCGAAATTAAAGATCCTGTTGTAACGCAGCCACTCTTCCTTTCCCGTGGCAAAGGCAATGTTCATGAGCACAACGTTACAGGATTTGGCCACTCCCTGCTGCACGGTTAAAAGCCCGTCTCCCAGCCTGTTATGGCAGTGGATGTTATAGCCGCCCACCTCCAGGTAACCGTTGCACTGGTAAGTCTCATTTCCGGTGATCTTACCTGCATCCAGGGCTCCTGCCACGGTAAAGGGCTTCATAACAGAACCCGGTTCATAGGAATCGGAAATACAGTAGTTTCTCCATATCCTGTTTTTTACCGCAGTCAGGGGATCCACCCGTCTCATGGCCACATTATCCGAGGGTGTACCGTCCTCAGACTCCAACATTATCACGCTGTTTTCGGAGGGTGTGTCAGGTATAAGCCCGGTGAGATCGATATTATCCATGTTTGTGGGATCGTTTAAGTCAAAGACCGGATACCCCGCCATGGCGTATATCTCGCCGTTATTGGGGTTCATCACGATAACGCCGATATTCTCGGCAGCCGCTCCCATGCGGAACTCGTCCTTGTGGGCTGCCATGAATTTAGCGACATGCTTCTCTACTATGGACTGGATATTTGTGTCAATGGTGGAAACAATAGTGTAACCGTCAACAGCGGGCTTTATGGAATCCTCCATTATCCGGTCTTCATTCATAAAGCCGTATTCCCTGCCGTCGGTTCCGTTCAAAATGTCATTATAGAATTCTTCAAGACCAAAGAAGCCTGTATTATCACCCTGTACAAAGCCTATAAGATCACAGGCCAGAGTGTTTCCGGGATATTTTCTCTCATAGTCCTCTTCAAACCAGACCCCGTTCAGCATTTCCCTGTCGCTGTCATTCTTTGACACCCCTTTTTTCGGGACGCCGTTTTTCTGCATTTTCTTAAAGGGTTCTATCTCGTCATAGGGGAGATGCTTTGCAAAAACCTTATATCTGCTGGCGGGATTTTTATTGATATAATCCCGGATCTCAATGGTGTTCACCTCAGGAAAGCATTTGCTGATGGCTTCCATTGTAGGCTCCAGATGTTCACCCTCATCGCTTAAGGTCATTTTCGCATCCACCACCAGGTTATATACCCTTTCGGAATATGCGAGCTTTGAGCCCCTCCTGTCCAGGATATCCCCCCGTCTGAAGGGTATTGCCCGGGAAGCGCTCATCTGCTGCCTCATGACCTGTCTTTTATAGTCAGCCCCTTTATCCCGGTTCAGCTTGAAAAGCCTGTATGACAGACATACAAAAGCCAGCAGTACCAGTAAAAACAGTACTACCAGCTTCCTTTGCATCTTTACGTCAAAACCCACTTTCGGGAGAACCCTGGCTGTTTTGCTTCTTCTTTTTTTTAAAGACATATGATAGACCAGTTATTCGCTCTTTACGGGTATCTTTCCATACTGGCGAACATAATCGTCATTCTCAACCGTTATCCGGACCACCTGATCCTCTTCGGGATATTTCATTCTGAGGTCCGTCATGGCAACCTTCTTTATCTCTTCCATATCTATGGATCCAACTATACGCTCATATTCCTCATCATTTGAATTTCTTATGCCTGTAAGGGTACCCTCCAGTGCCGTAACTCTCTTCTGGCTGGCGGTTATCTCCGACTGGATCCTCACATACCACAGACATACAAAAGCCGTCACCGCAAGAGCCACAAAAAAGAACAGATAATATCCGAATGAAATCTGGGGCAGTTGCAGTTCTTCACCGCGTTTTACAGACCTCTCCCTTGTGCCTGTGCTGTTCCTTTCACCGAATCTGGGTTCTATACGTCTTACCGTATTACCGTCGATGTAAATACTGTTGTTGGATCTTCCAAAAACAGTGGACGCTCTCCTCTTTTTTATCCTTACTGCCATCGTTCCCCCTGAAGCCGGTTAAAAGCCGTAAAAAACTTCTACTCTCAATTATTTCAAATGCCTCTGGTTACTTAAAAACTCTCCTGTTTCCGCTGCTTCAAAAACTCTCAGCTTTGCGCTTTTTGATCTCGGATTTTCCCTCATTTCCTCCTCTGAAGGAATAACCGGTTTTTTTGTTATCACTCTTCCCTTCGGAGTTCTCCCACATACACATACAGGGAAGTGAGGGGGGCAGATACAGGGGTTCTCAAACTCCTTAAATGCCTGTTTCACTATCCTGTCTTCCAGCGAATGGAAGGTGATAACAGCAAGTCTCCCTCCCGGAGACAAAAGCTCTGTCATGGTGGAAAGACTGTCAGGCAATACCTTTAATTCCTGGTTTACCTCTATCCTTATTGCCTGAAAAGTCCTTTTTGCCGGGTGTCCCTGGCTCTTTTTGGACTTCATGGGGATCGTATCCTCTATAATGTCCCGGAGTTCAAAGGTGGTCTTTATCTCACCTTTTTCCTCCCTCTTCCTTACTATGTTCTTCGCGATCCTGTCCGCGTATCTCTCTTCTCCGTAATCCCTTATGATCCGCTTAAGCTCCTCTGCCGGGTAATTGTTTACCACTTCATAAGCACTTAAAGGATTTCTTCTGTCCATCCTCATATCGAGGGGGGCATCATCCATGTAGGAAAAGCCTCTTTCAGCACTGTCCAGCTGCCAGGATGAAACCCCCAGATCAAGGAGGATACCATCAACTTTAGTAACACAAAGCCCGTCTAAAACTGTCTTTATGTTTACAAAGTTCGTTCTAATGACGGTGAGGAGGCGGGGGAAAGGAGTAAACTTGTTTTTTGCTGCTTCGATGGCCGCATCATCCTGGTCAAGACCAATGATCCTGCCACCTTGTTCAGAGTCGAGGAGTTTTGCAATTTCAAAGGAATGCCCGCCCCCTCCTATTGTACCGTCAACGTATATACCGTTCTCCTTAACATGTAAGTATTCAACCGTCTCTTTAAGGAGAACCGGGATATGCCTGAATTCGCTCATGTTGCTTTATTAAAGGCTGAAGCCCAATGCACTTAAGTTTTCTGCCAGATCTTCTATGCTTTCAGGCTCTGCGTCACTCCACTTTGCGCTGTCCCAAATTTCCACTCTGGAACCGCTTCCCACCAGTGTGACATCCTTATCCAGCCCTGCATACTGCCTGAGTTTTGCAGGAATGAGTATCCTGCCCTGTTTATCTATTTCCGCTTCCACAGCTCCACCGAGAAAGAATCTGATAATATCTCTTGTCTCCTTCTTAAACTGGGGAAGCTCTTTAAGCTTCTCTTGTATTCCGGTCCAGCTTTCCGGGTCGTAAGCATGAAGGCAGCCATCAAATCCTTTGGACACCACAAACCTGTCTCCCAGTCCCTCGCGGAACTTTGCCGGAATGATAAGGCGCCCCTTGGCATCTATCGTATGGCTGTATTCCCCCATGAACATAAGAATTCACCACTTACTACCACTCTCTACCACATTTCACCACTACGCCCCTTATTTTAATAAAAAATTAATGATCATGCAATAGTATTTTTATCTTTTTTGAATAAAAAAACGCCCGTAAAAGGCGTTTTTTCGTCTATTTGTCCATCATTTGCCCATATATAGCCTTTGTCCGGAGAACCGGGAACTATATATTGTATCCGGCATCTTCGGAAGATATATTGTATTTTTTTAAATACAATTTCCTTGTTTCTCAAGGATTATTATACCGCCGTGCCTGCCCGACTGGCCGTTTGCCGCAAAAGCCCGCTCGTGCAGGCCCGTCATACCAAAAGACAAGCGCCCGTAAACGGGCGCTTTCTAATTTTATCTAAAGTACTGTACACCGGCTTCAAAGATCTTCATATCCTGTTCACCGTAGATATTGATATTGACACCGTCCCCCCTTCTCTCCACATGGCACATCTTTCCGAAGATCCTGCCTGTGGGATCGGTGATGCCCTCTATGGCCCGGAAAGAGCCGTTGATATTCCAGGTCTCATCCATGGAAACCCGGCCCTCGGGATCCGAGTACTGAGTGGCCACCTGGCCGTTCTCGAAGAGCTTGTCTATCCATCTTTCATCCGCCACAAACCTGCCTTCTCCGTGGGATGCGGGGCTCACATAGGTCTCTCCCGCTTTGACAAGGGCAAGCCAGGGCGACTTGTCGGAAACCACCTTTGTGTAGGCCATCTTGCTTATATGGCGGTTTATGGTATTGAATGTGAGGGTCGGGGAATTTGTCTCCTGGGCATCCGTGATGCTGCCATAGGGCACCAGTCCCAGCTTTATCAATGCCTGGAAACCGTTGCAAATACCCAGCACAAGCCCGTCCCTTCTTAACAGTCCGTCCACTGCCTCCCTTATCCTGTCATTTCTGAAAGCCGTGGCAAAGAACTTGGCCGAACCGTCCGGCTCGTCTCCCGCGGAAAAGCCTCCCGGGAACATGATGATCTGGGCATCGTTTATAGACTTCTCAAATTCCGAAACAGATTCCCTGATATCAGCCTCCGTAAGGTTTTTAAAGACCTTTATCTCCGTCTTTGCGCCGGCCCTCTCAAAGGCCCTGGCGCTGTCATATTCACAATTGGTCCCGGGGAATACGGGAATGAACACCTTCGGAACAGCGGTCCTGCTTCCCGGGGTATATACGGTCTTTGCGTGGTATACCGGGGATACGGTCCTCTCCTTATTTGAGCTGCCCTTTATGGGGAATACGCTGTCCAGTGTCTTCTCATAGGCTTCAAGGGCTTCTTCAAGGCTTATGAGCATATCTTTATGGGAAAGCACTTTCTCACTCACAACCTCACCTATCAGAGTATAGGGCACCTTAAGGGAGTTCAGCTTCTTTATGTCGCTTATCTCCGCAATGATGTTTCCGCTTTCCGCAAGGAACAGTTCCTCTTTCTTAAGGGAGTTTTCTATCCTTACTCCAAGACGGTTTCCGAAAGCCATCTTTGAAACCGCGGGAGCTATGCCGTATTCATCCAGGGCATAGGCCGACTTTACTATGCCTGCGGCCTCTGCCTTTGCCACCCCTTCATAGAGCTTTATCACTTCCTCATATACGGGAAGCTCATACTCATCTACGGGAATGGTAAACTTAACAAGCATATTGCCTGGGCTCTTTAATTCCGGTGTTATCACATCCCGGACATTTCCCGTATCAACCGCAAACGAAACAAGTGTCGGCGGAACATCAATGTTTTCAAAGGTACCGGACATGGAATCCTTGCCGCCGATGCTGGGAAGTGAAAATCCCATCTGGGCGTCGAAGGCCCCGAGCAAAGCTGTAAGGGGCGCACTGTATCGCTTTTTATCCCCGGTCATTCTCTGGAAATACTCCTGGAAGGTAAATCTGATCTTATGAAAATCTCCGCCGGCAGCAACTATCTTCGCTATGGAAGATGTCACCGCATAAACTGCGCCGTGGAAAGGGCTCCAGGAGGACAGGTAAGGATCAAAGCCGTAGCTCATCATGGTAACAGCCTCCGTGGATCCGTGAAGCACCGGCAGTAGTGCCGTCATAGTCTGGATCGGGGTCTTCTGGTATTTTCCTCCAAAGGGCATGGTAACCGTTCCCGCACCGATGGAGGAATCAAACCTCTCCGAAAGCCCCTGCCTTGAGCACTCACTTAAGGATGAAAGGCAGTTTAACCACGCCTTCTTCTCATCCCTGATAACCACATCTTCCCTCATATAGCTCTTTTCAAGGGAAGGGGGAACCACCTTTGCGCCTGCCTCCTGATGGGCTCCGTTGGTATTTAAGAACTTTCTCGAAATATTTACTATGCTGCGGCTCCGCCAGTTCAGTACGAGCCGCTCTTCTTTGGTTACAATGGCTACCCTTGTGGCCTCCAGATTTTCCTCTGCAGCATAGGAAAGGAATTTCTCCTCATCCTTCTTATCCACTACTACAGCCATTCTCTCCTGGGATTCGGAAATGGCCAGCTCCGTTCCGTCAAGACCGGCATATTTTTTTGGAACCAGATCCAGATCCACTATAAGGCCGGGAGCCAGCTCTCCTATGGCAACCGATACTCCTCCTGCACCGAAATCGTTACAGACCTTGATGAGCCTTGAAACCTCCGGCCGTCTGAAAAGCCTCTGCAGCTTTCTCTCTGTGGGGGCATTTCCCTTCTGGACCTCCGCACCGCAGGTATCTATCGATTTTTCCGTATGAACCTTTGAGGATCCGGTGGCTCCGCCGATACCGTCACGCCCTGTTCTTCCTCCAAGAAGTATCACCACGTCTCCCGGTTCCGCGTCCGCCCTGATAACGTCCTTTTTCGGTGCCGCCGCGATAACGGCTCCGATCTCCATCCGCTTTGCCACATATCCCGGATGGTACAGCTCATCCACCAGACCCGTGGCCAGTCCTATCTGGTTTCCATATGAAGAATAGCCCGCTGCCGCTTCCCTTGTAAGCTTTTTCTGTGGAAGCTTTCCCTTCAGTGTCCCGGAAACGGGAACTGTGGGATCCGCGGCACCGGTGACCCTCATGGCCTGATAGACATAGGAACGGCCCGAAAGCGGATCCCTTATGGCACCCCCGAGACAGGTTGCGGCTCCTCCGAAGGGCTCTATCTCAGTGGGATGATTATGGGTCTCGTTCTTAAACATTACGAGCCAGTCTTCCTTTATCTTATTGCCCTTTTCGTCCTTTAATTCCACGGGAACCACTATGGAGCAGGCATTTATCTCGTTAGACTTTTCCTCATCGTTAAGCTTTCCCTGTTTTTTTAACACCCTTGCCCCCATGGTGGCGATATCCATAAGGGAAACATATCCCTTTGCCCCGGTGTCCTTCCTGGCCTTCAGGTATTTCTCCCATGCCCTCTTTATAGGCGCACAGTAATAGTCATCCCCTATCTCCACATCCTTTAATTCCGTAAGGAAGGTGGTGTGGCGGCAGTGATCTGACCAGTATGTATCAAGAACTCTTATCTCCGTAACATAGGGGTCCCTCTTTTCATCTTTTTTGAAATAATCCCTGATAAACCTGAAATCATTGAAGGTCATTGCCAGGGAAAGTGAATCGTAGAGCTTCTTTAAGGAAGCCTCATCCATCTTCCTAAAGCCTTCAAATACCTTTATATCCTCAGGCTCGGGATAGTCATTTTTCAGGGTTTTGCTCTTTTCCAGGGAGGCAAGCCTTGAATCCACAGGATTCATCACATAATCCTGGATCTTTTTTAATTCCCCGTCGCTGTTGATGCCGGAGAGTACATAGACCTCGGCTGTTTTGACAATGGGTTCCTCACTGCCCCGTAAAAACCTTATGCACTGTTCTGCAGAATCTGCTCTCTGGTCAAACTGTCCCGGCAGGGCTTCCACCGCAAAAATCCTGTCACCGGCTCCTGTCCCCTTTATCTCCTCATAGAGATCATCCACCGGAGGCTCCGAAAAAACGCTTTTGCAGGCAGCCATAAACACGCTGTCACTGATATTCTCCACATCATAGCGGATAAGATACCTTAAGGACACGTTCTTAAGTCCCAGGAACTCGTGTATCTCATGCTCCAGCTCCGAAGCACGCACCGCATAAGCCTTTTTCTTTTCCACAAATATCCGTCTGACCATCACCGGCTCCTTATCTTGGTTTTCTGTAAAACTCTATAAGCTCCTTAAATTTGTTCAATACCCCGAGATATATGCCCTCTCTCGCGCCCTCGGCCCATGCAGGGCCTCTGTGCATTCCCTCCAGCACATATTTTGACAGCAGCCCCCTGAGGGCGTCCACATCCCTTATCGTGCATTTTTCGATGAACTTCCTCTCATCCTCATGGGTCCGGATACGATTCCTGGAATACACATAGGGATAATTCCTGTCCATGAGCTTTGTCTTTGAAGCCTTCTTTACAAAATCCAGAAGCACAGAGTCAAATACCGGAAATTCCAGATTTGATGATCCCTGTGCCCCGTCGTATTTTTTTGCGAAAGTATTGTCCTTATCCGAAAAATAGGGGATATAGGAGAAAAGCATCTCCAGCTCCCTGCCATAAGTACTGATTAGCTTGTCCGCAAGAATATTTTCAGATTCCATGATCAGTCCTTTCCAATTACCTATGATCTGATATAATCCAGCTGCCTCTTAATGGTGTCAGGCACTTCTTCTTCCATCTTGGTGATCTTCTGCATCATGACCTGAATAAGCCGGATCTTTCCAGAAAGCTTTATGTTGTATTTTTCCACCAGATCTCCATACAGGGGATTCGCCCTCAGTTCCTCCCTCTTTTCCCTTCTGAAGGGACAATACCTGAAGACTATGCCTCTTGCCACCCTGTTTAATCTTGCTGAACCGGCGGCCTCATTTCTGATATAGATCATATAGTCTGACACAAAGACAGTCCTGTAATTATTCCTGGATTTCTGCAGTGCCAGCTTTATCTTCTCCCTGCTCTCCGGAGAGATATCGTGATTCTTCCGATAGAACTGCAGATAATCACAGTATTCGCTGGTGAGGCTGGGATCTGTCACGTCATTCCAATGGACTCCCTGTACCCTTCTGCACATCTCCCATCTGAACTCTCCGCAGAGCCTTGTCATGGCTTCATCCAGATCCTCGGTGAAAAGAATGGACATCATCATTCTGGCTGGGGTATCCCGTCTCTTTCCGTCTATCTCCTGCCACATGGAGGTCCTGGATCCCATGTTGGGCATCAATATCACATAGGGAAGTACTTCCTTTGATTCCATGAACTGGTTTATCTCCAGCTCCTCAAAGGAGGTCATGGAATCCCTGTAGAACAAGGAGAAGTCAATATCCCTTATGGCGTTTATCGAGGTCTTCACCTTTTCGGGAGTGATAAGGGAGGTGCGTAAGGGTCTTAACACAGCTTCATCCGTAAACACGGGAATAAAGGTTGTCACACGTCCGAAGGTCAGACGGTTCCCCATTGTAAAAAAGTTCTCCACCTCAAAACGGAGTCTCTTCATGCGGTCATTCTTCAGTTGTGCCTCATCTTCCCTGGTGATGTACCCGCCGGTGACCTGCTCCCTCAGATACTCGAGATAGTCGCAGTCAAATTCATTTTTGGAGGGGTTGACCCTCATATCATAGATAAGCAGCAGCCAGTCCCTTATGGTCACCACGTGCCCCCCGGGATCCGCCCGCCAGTTTTTGGCGAAGTTTGCCAGAATCGCAGTATTTTCCTTTCCTGCCAGATTCTCATCCATGAAGCCGAAGAGCAGGAACATCTTAATCTCCAGCGGAGGATTCCGGTCTTCCAGTGTTTTCAGGAATACAGCAAGATAGATATCATAGAATATCCTGGATATCTCTTTCCTGAGCTTCCTCATTTCATCGGAGGTGTCCGTTTTATCCGGTGCTGCGGAATAATCCGCCATAAGCTGCTCAAAGACCTGGCTCGTTGTGGTGGAGATCCCTGAATAGCCCAGGATGATATGGAGCGCATCCTTTATCTCCCGGGTATCCCCGTCCTCATCATTTTCCGTCTTCATCTGGGCCTTCGTATACTTATAGTCCATTCTGAAGGAAGCGGTGATCTCTTCCAGGTATTCCTTATATCTGCCCATCCTGATTATCTCGGAATACACCACCTTCATAAAATCATTGTTATCAAGGATGATCCCGGTACAGATACTTATATTCAGACCGTAGAAATTCTTTCTTATGGAGGTGTCGTTTTCGATAAGCGCATTCAGATACGCAAGCCTCCACTCCTCGAGGCCCTCTGCTTCCCTGGGCTCCATGAGGTTCTCTATTTCGGGATATTCCTCAGGCTCCCGACCCATTTCTATCATCAAGCTCTTATAATCTTCCAGGTCCCGTTTTACCCCGTTATAAAAATCCTCGCATTCCATCCGCATTTTTTCATACCAGGAATAGCAGTCCACAGCGGTGCGAACACTGGAAGAAGCCAGAACCGGAGCGATCTTCAGGTTCAGCTTTATTACCTTTACCACATCCTCCATGTTGGAATAGTCATAGGAATACACGGAGGCATCGGTATCCGCCACATAGTCGAAGGTATACCTCTCCTCCGGCTTTTCCGCAGCTCCTATTATGGCTCCGGTCTTCAGTACCATTCCGCCGTTCTCGTTATAGGCTCTGATACTGCCCTTCAGAACTATCTCCAGCTTCTGCACCCTTTCAGAGGTGGAATGGAGCATTTCATCTTTTTTTACTTCTCTGACAGCCAATATTTACACTCCTGAACGTTTAAGTAATTCAAGGGATACCACCATTAAAACAGCTCCCACCACAAGGGATATGACCCAGTTCTGTGAAAAGCCTGCGATCACATAGCCCACTATGCAGCAGATAAAAGGAACGTTTGCGTACTCCATCTGGGTTGAAACGTGATTCATGTGATAACACTGGGCTCCTGCACTGGACATGATCGTCGTATCTGAAATAGGGGATATATGATCCCCGCATACAGCTCCGGCCAGAACAGCTGAAACCGAGATTATCATCATATTAAGGCTCTCCGCACCGAAAATGCTTGTAACAATGGGAACCAGGATCGCAAATGTACCCCAGGAGGTTCCCGTTGAAAAGGCGATAAATATGGCTATTATAAACATCACCACCGGCACGAAGTTTAAGCCGAAGCTGGCGCTTCCCACGGTATTTGAAACAAAATCCCCGATTCCCAGTGCCTGGGTCATACCCTTTAAGGTCCAGGCAAAGGTTAAAATAGCAACTGCCGGTATCATAAGCTGGAAGCCCTTTACAAAGCTGGCCATGAAATCATTAAAGGTAACGATCTTTCTCGGCACATATAAAAAGAACAGGAACAGCACAGTGATAAAGGTGGCAAATATCAGGGATATCTCTGCATCGCAGTCAGCAAAGGCCTCCTGTATATTCGCCGCCCCGCTGGAGAAACCCGTGTACATCATGGCTCCCACTGCGGATACAATGAGCATAACTGTTGGCAGGATGAGGTCGTAAACCTTACCGTCCGGGTTCTCCCTGATCTCTTCTGCCGACTGGAAATCCTCCTTATGATCCGTGAAGAGATCCCCGCTCTTAACCGCATTCTCCTCATGTACCCTCATGGATCCGAAATCTATGTTTCTTGCACTGGTATAAATAACCATGAAGAGCGTAAGCAGCGCATAAAAATTAAAAGGTATCGTGCTGATAAACAGCTGGAGTCCGTTTATTCCCGCATTCTCCGGCACATAGGAATTCACCGCTGCCGCCCAGCTGGATATGGGAGCTATGATACATACCGGCGCCGCCGTAGCATCTATGATGTATGCAAGCTTTGCCCTGGAAACCCTGTATTTATCGGTTACCGGCCTCATAACGCTGCCCACAGTGAGACAGTTAAAATAGTCATCCACAAATATAAGGATTCCCAGGAAGGTGGTGGCTAACAATGCCATCTTTTTATTCTTTATCTTCTCTCCTGCCCAGCGCCCGTATGCCGCGCTGCCTCCGGACTTCTGCATCAGTATCACTATCATTCCCAGCATTACCAGGAATATTAAGATATTTAAGTCTATATTCTCTGTCATTACCGTGAATATGGACTCAAAGCTGATCCAGGGATTAAACTGTCCGTAAAGCAGTGCTCCCGCAATGATCCCCACAAATAAAGAGGAATACACTTCCTTGGTGATAAATGCCAGCACAATGGCAATGACCGGCGGAAGCAGCGACCAGGCTGTTCCAATAAAAACCGAATTCTCCATAACATTTTCTCTCCTGATTGTTTTTTGCCCTATCTTAAGGCGTTTTGTCCCCCTTAGACAATACTATGATTATAAAACAATAAAGTCCAATAAACAACTAAAACTTCAGTCGACAGCGTAAGTTCATTTTTTTTCGATTTTACTTGTAAAAAAAAAATAATTATAGTACAATATCATTCGTGTCAAAAACAGGCTGCTCATAAAAGCATCCTTCACACAGGGGAATCATACAGTGGTAGTATGACGGTCTCCAAAACCGTTCACGGGGGTTCGAGTCCCTCTTCCCCTGCTAAAAGCATAAAACCCGGTAACCGCTCTGTTTACCGGGTTTATCTGTTTCTGAAACCCTCTTCTGAAACCACTCTCTCTGACTTATTATTCACCGTCAGCGGGACCTCCGGGAAATTTGACGATCGTTCCTCGTCGAGCTTATTGGTTTCATTCCCATGGGCAAAGACATTAAAGCTGTAATTGCTCCTTTCTGGTTCCAAAGAAAATCTCTTCTCCCGAGCGGTTTGGTAAAATATTATCTGCAAGCGCTCTGATGGACGCATTTTTTCTGTATATCATCACTTTGGTTTCCGGCGGATAAGCTTTAAGTGCCTGCTGCAGGGAATACCGGATCATATGGATCAGATCCATCTTTCTTTCCGGTCCATAGGCGAAAAGCAGTGCCGGGATCAGCATTCCGGATTTTGTCCTGCGGATAAGGAAGAGCCCCGGGATCCTTCCGCCGGATATTATGCAGGAAGATAGCCGTCCGTCAAACCAGTTCTTCGGAAGATAGGGGATATCCTCCATAACGCCTTTGTGGCCCTTAAACAGGATCTCCTTGACAGCTTCTCTGAATTGCAGAATAGACAGCTCATCAATATTCCCCACATACCCGGGCAGGCTTTTTTTAGAGCCGAGCTTTGAAGCCGCTAAATCCGCAAGGGTGACCATAAGAACGTCATCTTCCTTTTTCCCAAAGGAAAAACCGGCTTCGGAGAGGGTTTCTGCTCCCATCTCTTCCGTCAGCTCATAAAAGCTTTCGGCAACCTCTTCAACCTCCTCTTCCAATGAGTTATGGGTATAGTAATTTTCCAGACCGGCTGATACCTCTTTATCGGCGGCCTTCATGAAACAGATCCTGCTCCTGGTATCCTCCTCGCTTTCCGAATCCAGCAGCTCATACACTAAAGCGCCCAAAACCTCGTCATCGTCGCCTAAAGCTCCTATCCCGTTATAGTAAACCCTGCTTACATCCTCTGACATATCTTCACCCAGAAGCTGGGAAAAATTAGTCAGATTGTCATTTGAAATCCCAACTATTTCCATCACAAAACCCGCTCCATGAATTCTTTCGCTGTTTCACCTTTCTTTTTCAGTGTGCACGTTCCCATTATATCCGAAGCCTCCTTGACATCCTCCATGACCATGGTAAGCGGACCCCGTTCCCTGACATTGGTAAGTACCACGATCTCACGGTCATTATGGAGTATGGGCTCACAGGACATGGGCAGCTGTTTTTTCAGTATCTCCGAAAAACCATTCATCTTCTCCGCCGAATCCAGCGTAAAGGTCATGGCACTGCAGGGAGCGTACTCGTTTTTGCCAATAAGCTCTTTAAGATATCCGGTAAAGTCCATATTGTAGAACCCTGTTTCCATATCCATATAGCGCTGTTCCCCTGATATCCAGGAGAAGATCAGTACCACCCCCAGTGCAGAGCCCAGCGCCGAGAAATCCCACATCAGCAGATCCTGTATCAGCCAGCCGGCCGCCACCGGAATAAAAAACACCCATGGATTGAAAAACCTCAGATACCCGTTCTGCCTTTTATATTCCCTCAGCAGCCAGAAACTGGTGAGAAAATAGAAAACCCGTATGATAAAGAACAGGCATAGCACCCCTATGAAAAAATAATACCCCGATTCAGAAACGATGGCCATCGGCACACTTACAGAGGTTACCGCGGCGGATATGATAAGCGGTATGAAGCCTCCCAGAAATCTGCGCCGCATATAATCCTTATCATCAAAAAGATACAGTCCCAGAAAAGTGATCCAGAGATACAGGAACACCGTAGTAAGAAAGATATCGATGATCATTACCGTTATCGCTGTCGCATACCAGTTCTGCTGTTCAACTTCAGATAATTTTCCGAAATCCTTCATCGTGAAGCCGCCCATCTGAAGCTCCGCATAGGATCCCAGGAGATAGAGTAATGATATTATGAGCACGACTCCGGAAAAAAGCCGGAAATAGCGTTTTACCAGCGGCTTTTTCACCTGGGAAATCATTGATCCTCTTAACCTGCCAGATCATCAGGATAACAGCGGCCAGATCTGCTGCAAAAGAAACAATTTGTTTTACTGTCATTCTATATTCACTCCTGTTTTATTAATTTCTCTTTTTCGGCTTTCTCTAATTCTTTCATCGCAATTTAAGCAGCATGCCGGTTCGCCAAATTGTTACGCGCCCGATGCCAGTTAAACCGGAGACGGGAAAGGTCAGCGTCAATGCAGCAGGTATGAATATTTCCCCAGATCCAGAAAAGAAGCGACATGTCCGATCTTTTCATATTCTGCTGCAACACTCTTTACCATGTCCTCCATGGTAACCGGCGAATTCCTTTTCGCGGCCAGGAACACCGCATTCAACACGATATTCTTCAGATATCCTCCCGCAAGCTCCACCTTTTCTGCCAGATACTCAAAATCCAGATCCTCCTTTGGAACGCCCGGTGCAAAGCAGCTCTTCAATATTTCACATCTGGTGTCCTTATCCGGGATCTCAAAATAAACTATATATCTCATACGCCTCATATAAGCCGTGTCGATATTGTTTTTCATATTGGATGTCAGAATAACGATACCGTTGTATTCCTCTATCCGCTGCAGTATAAATGACACCTCGGTATTGGCATACTTGTCCTTTGCCTCAGTTACCTCGGTACGCTTGCCGAATATGGCATCCGCTTCATCAAAAAACAGGATGACATTTGTATTCTGGGCATAAGAGAATATCTCCTCCAGCCGCTTTTCCGTTTCTCCTATATATTTGTCTACAACCTGTGACAGGTCTATACGGTAGAGAGGTACGCGCAATGCAGTGGAAATAACATTTGCCGTCATGGTTTTGCCTGTTCCGGGAGGTCCCACAAAAAGCGCGGTAAAATTTCTGCCGTAGTGGATCTTTTCCTTCATTCCCCAGACATCATAGACAAGATGTGCGTTCCTTATTCCGTTTATCAGCTCCAGAACAGGCTTCTTCTGCCTGTCATTAAGCTTCAGGTCATCCATTGTAATGGACACATCAACATGCTTTAAGCTTCCCTTCTTCGGAGCAGGATAGCAGTCCATACAGGCATTTACCACATATGCAGCCTTCTTTTCCTCACTCCAGCCATTGTCCCACACAGAGGATAATGATAAAAGAACTCTTTTTATGGAGCCATAGGGCAGCTCGCACAATTCTCCAAAGCTTTCGGCGTCAAGCTGCATTCCGTACCCGGCGGAAATACCCTTCCAGGCTTCGATCCGGGAATCCCTGTCAGGAGAAGGAACTTCTATGCGCCTTACCGGAACATTACCTTCAGGTATGAGCTCAGTCACCGGATCCGTACAGATCACCACAGGTTCACTGTGATTCCTAAAATATCTTATGGCTTTTCCGAAAAGCTCGTCTATATCAACCTTACCAGCCACGGTTACCCTGTCAAATATTACTGCGCAGCCGTAAAAATACGCTTCTCTTCTAAGCAGCCACAGGAAATGCCCAAGCCTCTTTCTGTGGTTTACAGTAAGTCTGTCCCAATATATGACCAGGGCGGGTCTGTCCATGTCCTGTGCTGCCAGGGCTATTGCGCTTTTTCTGCCTGTACCTTCTTTGCCGGAGAGCTGCAGAACGTAGAAATCACGGCAGTTTTTCGCCGCCAGATACTCTTTCCCTACAAAAGCTGCCGTATCCGAGAATCCATAATATTTCTCCCTGTCCCCGGAGCTTAGGGACCAAAGTTCAGCTGATCCGTCAAGTTCATCCGAAAGCCCGTCATCACCGGTAAGATAGGAAACCAGCCGGAGATCTGCCGCCAGCTCCCTGTAAAGTATATTCTGCCGGCTGTCGGTAACAGCAAGGTAACGGCATAAAACATCATATCCCTCCTGCAGTGCGGGAAACGACCACCTTTCAAGCTCGCCGCACACTTCGAGAGCCAGCATGAGATTCAGCCCGCCGCCTGTAAGCTCCTTTAATAACTGCCTCACCTGCCGGTATAAGAAAACAGCAACAGAAAGATGCAGCGCAAAGATCAGTGCCTCATCAGATAAAACGCTTTCTATTACCTTGATCCTGGCATCCTCAACATCAGTATCCTCGATAGCAAAAAGAGCAGATCCTTTTTTGTCATCAAATACTCCCGTCCTGTATTTGTCCGCTTTGGATCCAAAATAGGAAAATAACCGGAGCGAGGCTCTGTACGCCTTCTTTTCTATTACCTGCATATCTGTTCTATCCTGTCGAAATCCTCATAAACCATGGAAAGAATAAAATTCAGTGCCGGACCCACTTCACCCTTCATCTGGGCAAAGTCAGGGCTGTTCAGCACTGTGATATATCGGTGGTAGACCTGTTTTTCCTGACTGAAGATCCCATACGCCCCAAGGAGACAATCCATATTCAGTTCATTCAGATCTGAAAGGATATCTTTCTCTTTTCCCGGCTCAACCCCGACGAGAAAGGTTGTATAGATCTGGAAGAGGATCACATTGCCAATATCCTCTTTGCCCTCTTCATCAATGGGGACATAGCAAAGCTCCATCAGTGCATTACCCTTTTCCTCTTCTCCAAGACCCTCTATGGCAGCCTGCAGGATATAAAGCCCCTCGTCCTCCTTGAAACGGGTCTCATACCCTGCTTCATTGAACTGTCTGTTAAATTCCTCCAACAGCTGCTTTTGTGTGCCAGTGATCATTTTTTCCTCCAATCCGACTTAGACAAATCCTTTTATGTTTAAAGTATATTATACGTATCTATTCAGAACCCTCCGGTTTCTGAATAGATACGCGCATTCGGCTCATTAGAGTCGTGCTTCGCACGAGGAGCCGAATGCCAAAATGCCAAGGTTTTCATACGTCACTTGCGGTTCCGCAAGTGACTGTTCTGAACAGTTACTATTATACTTAAAAATCTATTTATCGGGAAGTAATTCCGTTATCTGATTTTTTTTCAGCTTCTTATGCACCCATCTCCTTATGTAATCAAAGATCACGGCAAATACCGGTACGCCAAGCAATACCCCGGTAAAGCCGAAGATGCCTCCGAATAACGTGATGGAAAAAAGAACCCAGAAGCCTGTAAGCCCCACACTTTGTGAAAGAAGCCTGGGTCCTAAAACATTGCCGTCAAATAACTGAAGAAAAATGATAAAAACAATAAAAATGAGGCAGCAGACCGGCGAATCGATAAGTATGACCAATGCTGACGGAACTGCACCAATATACGGCCCGAAGAAGGGTATGATATTTGTGACCCCTATGAGCACCGCTATCAGGACAATATTTTTCATTCCCAATGAAAAATGCATAATGAGGCAGAAAACATAACAGATCAATCCCACTATGGCGCTGTCAAGTATTTTTCCTCCTAAAAAGCCTACAAAGGTTTTGTCGATAAAGGCGATCTCCTTCAATGCTCTTTCAGCGGTTCCCCTCTTAAATACAGAATAAAGCAGCATTTTCCCCTGACGGGCAAAGGTGCTTTTCCCCAGAAGAAGATAAATGCAGATGATCACCCCGATAAAAAGATTATACAGAACACCGAATATGGAGCCGAAGGTACTGGCAAATCCGTCCATCAGGCTGGTCAGATACGGAAGGATACTGTTTTTCAGCCATTCCAGTCCGTTGGTCTCAATGCCGTTGATCGCCTGCCCGATATAATTATCCAGGACCTCGTTATCGGTAGTATATGCGGAAATGATCCCCTGGAACCTTGTAAGAGCCGGGGGCAGTTCCTGTATAATGGAAGCAATGCTTTTAACAAGAGCCGGGATGATCATTATGAGAAGCAGATATACGATTATCAGCGCAAAAAGCATTACAATAAAGACGCACAGGCCTTTAAGCATCCCCTTTTTGTTCTCCGGCAGTATTTTACTGAGCCTTTTTTCAAGCCAGTCATATGGTATCCTCAGCAGATAGGCCATGACACCGCCGTAGATGAAGGGTGTTAAGATCGACACCAGTTTTGATAAGGCGTTCGAAAGCCCGTCAAACCGGAAAATAATAAAATAAAATATTACAGTCAGTGTAAGCCCGATAAATATCGGCATTGCTGAACGCAGTGATTCTTTCAATAATTTTTTAATATCCATGGTTTCCTTTCCTTCAGTTCAGTATAAACTCTATAGGGGACACCGTTCCTGTTGTCCCGTCATTATTATGTATCGTGAGTTCTCCCATGGTTCCCCAGATCAAGGCTCCGGCAAGAAAGATGATCATGGCTCCCAGCACGAGCCAGACACCGGGGGTCGTTACCCTTATATAGTCATCCAGCTTTTCGGGGGAAGAAACCTTGTCGATACTCTTTTTTCTGAAAATACTGCCGTCCATATCAGATCCTTTCCTTTCAAATATGATATTGGGATCAGATGATCCTCTTCTTTTCAATTATCTTATTCATCTGATAATACCGGGTAAAGGTAAAAAACTCCGGTCAATATTATACCATTAACCGGAGTCTACCGATTTATTTTTTTGTAATTCTAACATAGATTCCCCATGTCAAGTCAAGAAAAAAGGATCACTCTTAAGCCTGCAGATGCCAGGTAGTCAAGCTTTTCAAAGTCAAAGATCAGCTCCGTCACACCATTTAAGTTAGTCCGGACAGCTTTTTCCAGTGCCGGCGCAGAGGTGGTACCGAGCTTTCCCTCTGCGGAAACCGTTAACTTTGTACCCTCAAGATTTGTTGTAACGTTCATGAATTATCCTCCTGACCCTCGTCAAAATATGATCATAATATTTTATCACACATGATTATTTCAGAAAACTCAATGCAGACTTGACAATCGTAATCTATGTTCTGAAAAGAGGATAGACGGAGGAAGACCCTTTAACCCTCTTTTCAAGCCTGATTCGGATACATTGCTTTCAGGAGAAGAAAGGGACATCGGTGGTCTTGGCATCTACATGGTAAAGACCATGGTGGACGAATTGGAATATGAATATCGCGATAACTGCAACCGGCTGACACTAAGGAAAAAATATGAAGTCTATTTAAGGAAAACACCCTGCAGCTCCTGTAAATCGTCCCATGAGAAAAAGCAGAGGAATGTATATTCCTCTGCTTTTCCTGTATAACGGACCGTGTGGAAAACGGTTTAATCCTGATACGGGTCAAATTCTTCTTCCATGTCTTCTATATTATAGCCGTTACCAGAGCCCCTGATTGTAAACTTGACCGATTTCGATCCGGTGGAGTTTTTACCATCGCCATAGGCCACGCAGACGGCTTTGCCCTTGTAGAGATTGTTGAAGAAACGGAATTCTGCGGATTTATTGCATTGCACAGATACATTATTTTCGTCTTTGGCCTTGTCTGAAAAAAGCAGTCCGTTGAAATATAATTTCTGATCTTTTCCGGCTTTCAGTTTTGCCTTTGAAATATCGTCACCGCCACCTACGGTAAATTCCACATCAAAGCTTCCTGTATAATTACCGGTTCCGGTAATGGTCATTTTCCCGCCGCCCAGATAATTGGTGTCGTAATCCTTTTTTTTGCCCTTTTTCAGCAGGACATTATTATCAGTTATGTATACCGGGTTCTTCTTTGCCTTCGATTCTTTTGCAACAGGGGGGGCAAAAACATCATCTATGGCATCCTGAATATTTGCCTTATCAATGGTAAATTCGGTTTTGCGTGCCCTGGTGCCCTTGTAGCTTCCCTTGAAAGTGATGGTAATCTTTGCCTGGCCGGCCTTTTTGTTTTTCTTATAGGAGATTGTATAATCCATGCCTTCGATCAGATTTTCATTATTTATGCCGGTCAAAGTGTAGTCATCTCTCTCAAAGACTGCTCCCGCAGGGTTATAGGTCAGGCTTGACTTATTAAGACTAAAGGCGCCAGATTTGACCGGCGTGATCTTAAAGTTTAGGAACTTAACAAAACCTGCATAATTTCCCTTGCCGCAGACCGCAAGCTTGTAGCTGCCCGCATTACCCATCAGGAAGTTTTCGTTATTAAGAGGAAGCTCGATATCCGCGGTTTCTTCGGTGACGCCGTTCACGGCTTTTTTAACCTGCTCTTTGTCGAAGTTCCAGTGACCATTGTAGCTGAACTTTTTTTGATTAAGCTTTACTCCCTTCAAGCTGGGTTTTTCTTCAACGCCATGCACTTCAAACATGGCGGTGCCGGTAAAATTCT
The DNA here is from genome assembly GCA_946407725.1 of uncultured Lachnospiraceae bacterium. Classification (GTDB taxonomy): domain Bacteria; phylum Bacillota; class Clostridia; order Lachnospirales; family Lachnospiraceae; genus NK4A144. The sequence goes on along the minus strand of CAMJPM010000032.1, from coordinate 3,613 downwards.
TAGTTCCCTTTATTTCCGCTTGAATTACTTTACCCACGCTGCATTTAAGCTGATCCTTGCTAAGCTTTTCGTAGGTTTTCTTCTGCGACATCTTTGATCCGTTATAGACCACTATAGGCTGGGCTCCCGCCTTCCCTTTTTTGGATATTACGGGGATGATGGTGGCATCGGATATGTTTGCGGGCTTAATAGTAAACTGTTTCTCCTGTTTTTCTATAACCGAGCCGTTCTTTCCCTTTATCACGATTGTTGCGTTTCCGGCATCAAGGTTTTTCTTGTAGCTCACAGTAAAGTCCTGGCCTTCGATCAGTTGTTTATCGCCATCATAGGCCGTAACCACAGGTGTTATTTTAGATCCGGTATAGACCCACTCACTCTGATAGAGAAACATCAGCCCACTCGAGGGCTCGCCCTTGCATTCTGATACGGAGAAGACCTGTTCCTTTCCGTAAAGTATAATATACTGCGGAATAGTCTTTTGCTTAATATGAAAACGGTTTATGGTAACCTGTGCGTTTTTAAATTTTCTATTTGTATATTCTCCGTTCTTTCCCGAAAGGAAGAAGATTTGTTCAAATTTATTATCGGAGACTGAAAACGCCTGGTAATACTGACAGGGAACCAGTCCCGTAAGCTTCATTGTGCTGTAAACAGAGCCGTTATCCAGTCTTTTCGTCACATTGTTTATTGATACACCCGTGACATCGCGATATTTCACGGTTACAAGGATGTCCCTGAACTGTTCTATGACCTTGTTCCTGCCCTTATCCGTGTCAAGGTGCAGCGTGGCAAAGCCTGCCCCGGGACGTCCGGTTCCCGTTACTTTTATGGTAAAGCCCCCCCTGTCATCTGTTTTATTAATCGAAAGGGAGGAGACCACATTATCGGATGAAACTGCTGAATTTGCCGAAGCGCCGGCTGCAAGCTTTCCGTATAAGTATGTATCCACAAAGGAAACCGTGAGCTTTTCATCGGCGTTTGAGGGTACCACGCGGCCTTTTATCAACTCTTCATTGAGGTAGTCCCAGTTTTCCGTCCATTCTATGTCCTTCCAGTCATCAAGTATCAGATCTGTAATGTAAAGATACTCCTGGGTCGGGCCATAGTCTGCATCTACCGTAAATCCCGTATAATTGTCACATCCTGCATTCTTCCCATCGGTTCTGGCCACGGGGTCTTTTACCGGGGCAAAGTTCGAAACAGATGCATAGGGAACCCGGGGCAGCTCCTCATAGCCGGGAATGAACTGGATAAGCCTAAGCTCCTTTTCCAGCAAGGAGTTCACTGAAACCGTATGAACATATATAGATGCGTTATAGGATACGCCTCTTTCAAAGCTGTCGCCTTCTCCAAGCCTTGCTTTTTCTCCGGCTTTCAAACTGTACCAGGTAATGTCCGCATCGACATACGCGCTGTTGGTGGAAGCTGTGAAGGTGACAGCATCACCCACCTTCGGTGCAGGAGTGTCAAGTATCAGCTCATCATCAATGAATCTCACAACAGGCAGATAAACGGTATTTGACGAAACTCCGGACAGCTTAAGCATTATATCCCTTCCAAGCCATCCGGGATCGATAGCGATATTTCCATTTTCGTCAGAGCTCACCCTGTCAAGCGAAACACTCTCATAGCTTCCGTTATCACTGAGACCTGTGATGAGGGAGACGTCAAACAGGCGGTTTCCGGAAACATCGGTAGCGATGAAGTCATTTCCTGACACCTGATAAGCATTGAACTTTGAGAGCAATGGTTCGATCTCCGGTTCCGGTTCAGGTTCAGGCTCAGGAATATCGATAATAAACCTGCAGGCTTCCCCGGACATATAAACTCCCCTGTCATCCACGCCGTCATCAGGATCCGTATCCCTGTTGACTGTATAGGCGTACAGGATGTTGTCTGATATCACATCCGTGATCACATTGGAGGAAACTCCGTCCTCTATTTCGATCATTTTGTCAAGGCTTTCCTTCAGGTCATTTCTGCTTATGTAATTTGAAGAAACCAGGTAGAATACCTGATCCTTTGCATTATCCTCGTCTTCTATAGTGAGGTTACCACTGACGCAGTATACCTTTGCAGGCGCGGCGTTCACCGACACCTTATAATCCTTAACAAAACGGTCTGTACTGTTGGCGCTGACTCTTCCGTTTGAAAAGACGCTGAGGCTGTATGAGCCAAGATGGGGTTTTGTATTCAGATGAACCTCGGTATAACCATTTTCCGACACATTCCCGGAAAGGTACAGGTCATCTGCTGCAAACCCGTTTCTTAAAACGGTTACGGAGTTTATGCCTTCTTCACTGACAGTTCCGCCATCTTTGGAAACGGGCTTGAACCAGAGGCTCTGAGCGTCCTTTGAGGAAGTAAAGCTTATGGAATCCCCGCTAATGGTCAGACCGGTTCCATCCTTTACGGAGTATCCGGCAACGCCAACGTATCTGCTTAGCGAAATCTGTGCACACTTTTCCGGCATATACCAGCCACTGTCATCTATGCTGTCTTCAAAATCCGTGTCGGTGTTAACCGCATAAATATACAGCATGTCATCCGGATTAATCTTCGCTGCGCGTTTCACAAGGTCATCCACTGAAAATTCATTATGGATGAAGACAGCGTCGGAATAACACAGCTCTTCCTCCTGACCCGGTTCCAGAGGACCTTCAGAAATCTCATTTAAGAAGGGATTTTCATCATCTTCATCCTTATATCTTGCAAGAAAAGCGGATTTTGTCATATTTATCGCAGAGGCCACATAGAATACGCTTCCTTCCGGATCGTTATCTTCATCTGTTATATAAAGCTTTCCGTCCACAATATCCACCTTTGGAGGTGCAAGATTTACGGATACACGGCAATCCATTGAATAGGGCTCTTCTACGGCGGTGCCGTCCGCTTTTGCAAAGAAACTCATTTTCCCGTCTATTTTACCGATCCTTGGGAAGCCGGAAACCGTTCCCCTGGTATAATCCCCATCAGCAGGCTGACCGAGCACCCTGACCGGATAATCAGCCTGATCCATTCCGTCAAGTATCAGATTAAGTCTGTAAATCCCATCCTCCGCCACTCCCCTTATGGCAAAATTCCTTTCCTCACCGGAGGATTCGATGGTGATGAGACATCCCTCTTCCGTATTCTCACAGCGTATGCCCTCGCCATCTAATTCGATATAGGGCTTCACATCTGCCATCACGGACACGACGGGCATACTCCCGAAAACCAGCGCGGCTGAAAGCCAGATTGCAAGTGAACGTCTCCTGAGCAATTCCCTGATAATTTTCATGAATTAATATACCTCCCTTTCCTCTCCTCATGCATGTCACGACTCTGATGAGCCGGATACACGGAACTATTCAGAATCCGGAGGTTTCTGAATAGTTATTATTATACTGCTTTTTTTAATAATCCGGTAGTGGAATTTATGCCGTGACGGGACGCCGGAAGCGGGCGGGCATGTGATATTGACAGACTCTTTTTCTTTATTTCATAGGTTTCCGAACGCAAAATCGGAAAATGCGTTCGGAAATCCCGCGTTCCGCGGGACACGTGTCTTAAAAAGCAAGACACGTGCCAGGTACGATCATTGAATTTCCGATGAAATTCAATGATCTATAGG
>CAMJPM010000031.1 GCA_946407725.1 uncultured Lachnospiraceae bacterium | reverse complement strand
AGATGCCGAATATGCAGATGCCGAATATGCAGATGCCGAATATGCAGATGCCGAACATGCAGATGCCCAATATGCAGATGCCCAACATGCAGGGGCAGAACATGAGCCCGCAGAATACGATCGTGAATTTACTCATGCAGATGTCACAGATGATGATGGCAGGCATGATGCAATACATGCAGATGCAGCAGCAGATGCCCCAGATGCAGCAGCAGGCACCGCAAAACCAGCAGCAGGCACCGCAAAACCAGCAGCAGGCGCCGCAAAACCAGGAGACAGCTCCGGAAAAGCAGGCCAATGCACCGGAGAAGCCGGCACAGAATGAAGGCGCAGCCCCGGTGGATCCGGAGCAGGAGCTTATTGACAGTACAAAGGAATTAAAGGAAGCAAATGACGAATATAAGGCAGCAAAGGCAGAAAATGAGGCTCTGAAAGCCCAGTTTGAGGCACAGGTAACGGCTGACGAAGAAGCCATAAACCGGGCTCAGGGCGAGATGGACAGATCCATAAGCGCCATAGAAGGGCTTAAGGCAAAGAAGGATACAACCATAGAGCAGGACAGGGAGGCCTTCCGGAAAGAAAGTGATAAGATCAATGAGAATATCGCTTATGATTATGACAAGGCATTGAGCAACCGTGTTGCGATCAAAAATGACAAGGTTAATCCCGATGCCAATCAATGGGATGAGAAGAGCCTTGCCGAGGCAGAGGTGGGCATAGGCAGTCTTGATACAAAGAACCTGAAGGCTGATGTTCAGAAATCTGCCAAAGAATACTCTGACGCCATTAAGGATTATAATAATAAACAGATGGCAGGCAATGTACGTGCCGAAGATACGATAAAAACCTATGATGCCGCAAAGCAGTTTCTGGATGCCACAAGACCGAAGATGAAGGAACTGGACGGCCCTGATAAGGGTAAAATGGTGCAGGAGAAGCTGAGTCCGGAAATGCAGAAGGCAAGGGAGAGCGCACAGAATCTTGTAAGAGGCCTTGAGGGCATGAAGGAAGCCAAGATCAGGGAAACAGTGGAGGAGCGTGCTGCTGCAGCGAAAAACGGACAGCAATACAACCCTTCCGCAAAGGATATCAATTGGTTCTCAAAGAAGGAACTGGATAAGAGCCTTGAAGCCTTAGAGAAGATGAAGGATAAGAACGGAAATCTTACTCCCGGCGCCGAAAAGCTGAAAAACGCCCTTTCTGAGATCAGGAACAGTCCCAATGGAAAAGGGTTTAACGCCGGCGCATATGTGAATGCATATAACGCTGCAGATGATTTTATGAAGGAATCCATTAACAGCGGGAAATCAGGTCCTGAGATCGACAGCGTACGGCAGGCGGCAAAGGATGTGCGTAAGAGACTTAATGAGAATGGCAGGATCGATAAGCTTAAGACCATCGATTCCTTTGAGAAGAAGCAGCAGATGATCCGTGAAAAGGCCGCAAAGCTCAGTGAGCGCGAGAAGGCTCAGGCAAATCGTGATAAGAAGATAGACAAGCTTAAGAACAATATGCGCTCCGCCAGGAGGGAACGGGACAGCATCAATACGGAGCAGCATAAGGAGAATAAGAGAAAACTTGAGGAATCAGATAAGAGGCTGAAGGAGGCAACGGCAAAGAGGGAAGCTGCAAAGACCCGCAGACATAATGCCGATACCCAGGTCAGAAGACATTCACAGCAGCAGAAACAGGCTCCCCAGAAGAAGGCAGCCGGCATGGGTATGTAATACCGGAGGATACTAAAGTATGGATTGGCATGATGCGGTCAGCAGTTTTGTGGATATGTTCGCCAATATGAACTTTTCGGCAGGCCCCCTGTTTTATGTGATAGGGATAGTGATCGCCGGTTACGTGTGTCTGGAGGGCTACGGCATTTACAAGATGGTACTCGGGGCAGCGGGCTTTATGCTGGGATTTAAGATTGGCTACTATCTGTTTTCCGCAATAGGGCTTCCGGATGAACCCCTTCTTATGATAGAGACTGCACTGGGACTGATACTCATGGTGGTTTCCTACAGGGTCTTCCTGGCAGGGGTTTTCATAACTGTATTTCAGGTGGCTGTTTCAAACCTGCCGGTATATGTAGAGGCATTCTTAAAGGACAGGGTACCGCATCCCGTGATCTTTACGGGGATCCTGGTGACCCTGCTCTCCGCGGGGCTTGCGTTACTCATCGCAAGGATGTCCGTTACCATGACACGTCCCGTGCTGGTATGCATTACAGCGGTACTGGGCGGCTTTATGGCAATAAATTTCCTGGTGGCGCTTATTCCGGTATTTCCCTATGAGCTGGAGCTTCCTCCTGCCTCATCGCCTATATGGCTGTTTGCGAAGATGTTCCTTTCGGCAGCGGGTGTGGGAATACAGGGAGTTAAGGATCCCACCACCGGAGTGTTCTGAATATGAAGTATAACTTAAGGGGTGAAGAGCCGGAAAGCAGAAAAGAGATAGTAAGGGAAAAGGCAGAGCATAAGCTTCTGTCATTTTTGCGTTATTTTTTCCCGGCCATAGGACCCCTCCTGGTGTACCTTTTAACCGAAGGATTTTTCGTGGTCATAGGCTCTGCCGTTATCCACAGGGGTATGAGCCGAAGCGATTTCGTGCAGCAGAAGATGAATCTGTATATGATCCTCGGGGTGATCACCACCTTTATCCTTCTAAGGAGGTATTCCAAAAAGAAGGGCAGCACCTTTTTTGAAGATGCATCCCTCTACCTTAAGGATCTAAATCCGGTAAAAAGCGTGGCGTGCCTTTTATTCGGACTTGGGGCGGCCCTGTTCCTTTCGGCTTTTATAACGCTCTTACCGAAGGTGGGACCTGTTGCCACCTATGATGCGCATATACAGAGGCTCTATGAGAGCTGGTCTGTATATTTGGGAGTATTATTCAATACTTTTTTCACTCCGCTGGTGGAAGAGGTGGTATTCAGGGGTTACATGCTAAACAGGCTGCTCCCCCACTGGGGAGAGAGGGCGGCCCTTGTTGTGGTAAGCATATCCTTTGCCTTTCTGCACGGAACGGCCATCTGGATGCTTTACGCATTTTTCATGGCTATGCTTATAGGCAGGGTCTCCATACTGGAGGACAATATATTTTACGCAGTCCTTATGCACGTGGGGTTTAACCTGCTGTCCTCCATACTCTGGTTTGTTTATCTTTTTAAGCCCGGGACACAGGAGGCTCTTGCGGAAAACAAGCTTTTGATACTGTTTCTGGGGCTTATCGGCGGAGGAACGGCGATGGTGATAGCCAAGGCATATAAGGTGGAGCGGGAAAGCCTCTTTATCACGAGGTTCCTGCAGGGAAAGATTTGAGGTGACAATATGGGTGACACCGGAAAAAATTTATTGAAATGGGGACTCCTGGGAATAGGCGGAGTATTCGGTTTAGGTATTATGACACAGGCCGTGATCCTGGGACTCGGCGGCTTTTTCAGCACGGGAGCCGTAAGCTTCGGTGATGCCTCCTTAAGCTCATTCCTGACACCAAATACGCTGATGTTCGGAGCCGCAGAGGTGGCAGTGATCGCGGTGTTTGTGCTGGTGACCAGCAATTCCTCGGAGCTTAAGGCTTCAAAGAGCATGCTGGGGGGAAAGGCTGAAAGAGTTGAGGGCTCCCTTGAAAACTCCCGCTGGATGGAGGAAAAGGAGAGGAACGAGCTTTTCCCGAAGACCTCATTTAAAAAGCTCTCGGAGCTTAAGAAGGACGGAATTCCACTCTATGCTGTATATAACAGTAAAAAGAAGGATATGGACATAAATATCATACCTCCGGCCCACGGTATCATAATCGGTGCTACCGGTTCCGGTAAGACAACCACCTTTGTGAACCCCGTGGTGCAGATCCTGGGGCGGGCAAAGGCCGGTTCCTCCATGATCTGTACTGACCCTAAAGGAGAGCTTTTCCAGCTCCATTCAAAGCTCCTTACGGAAAACGGCTATAAGTGCATGGTGCTGGATCTCCGTGATCCCTACAGCTCTTTCCGCTGGAATCCTTTAGGCTCCATATTTGATACATATCAGGAGTACCTCCACAAGGGGGATGATATATTGGAGCATATGGATTCCGTTGACGACTATCCGGATCTGAAGCTTGTGCATGACCGCTCGAAGTTTCAGGATGACGTGCCCTGGTACGAGTGGGAGGGCGCGGCCTATGCGGTAAGGATAGACCTTATTAATCGTGCCAGGATCGAAAAGCAGAAGCTCTTTGACGAGACCTACGAGGACTTAAACGACCTTATTTCGGTTATCTGTCCCATAGAGAACGAGAAGGATCCGGTGTGGGAGAAGGGCGCCAGATCCATCATCATGGCCACAGCCCTTGCCATGCTTGAAGATTCCGAGGATCCCAAGCTTGAGATGACAAAGGATAAGTTCTGCTTCTATAATATCAACAAGGCGGTAAGTAATTCGGAAAACGAGTTTGCGGCACTTAAGGACTTCTTTGAGGGACGTTCAAAGCTCTCAAAGGCTGTGGGACTTTCAAAACAGGTGCTTTCCGCAGCGGATCAGACACTGTCGTCATATATGAGTATCGCCTTTGACAAGCTCTCAATGTTTAACGACGAAGGTCTCTGTGCCCTGACCAGCGCCACGGATATCAAGCCCGAGGAATTCGCGGACAGGCCCACAGCCCTTTTCCTTAAGATACCGGATGAAAAGGATACGAGACATGCCCTGGCGGCGGTGTTTATCCTCTGTATCTATAAAGCCCTTATCAAGGTGGCTTCTGCGAGAGAGGATCTTTCACTTCCGAGAAACGTGTTCTTCCTTCTCGATGAGTTCGGTAACATGCCAAAGATCGACAAGTTCGATAAGATGATCACGGTAGGACGTTCCAGAAAGATCTGGTTTGAAATGATAGTGCAGTCCTTCGCCCAGCTTAAGAACGTTTACGGCGAGACTGTTGCGGATATCGTAAAGGGTAACTGCGGTATCAAGCTTTTCATCGGTTCAAATGACATGCCGACCTGTGAAGAGTTCTCCAAGATGTGCGGAAACATGACGGTAAAGACCTCCAGTGTTTCCACGGGATTAAAGGATAAGACGGGAAATATCAATGTATCCACCCAGATACAGCAGAGGCCCCTTATCTATCCCAACGAGCTTACAAGGCTTAATAACGCCAAGAGCACCGGTAATTCCATAGTGGTTACCTTTAATAACTTCCCCCTTATGACGAAGTTCACACCCTCCTATAAGTGCCCCTTATATGAGATGGGACAGATGGACTTAACCGACGTAAGGGCTAATGTGTTTTTCGGGGATGACGTCTTCTACGACCTGGATGAGAGGAATTATCTCATACTGGATGAAAACGAAGATGAAGAAGAGGACGCAGAAGGGGTTCAGGCCGAAGAGACCGGAGAAATGGATCCGGATTATGAAGAAGGGGACGTTTCCGCAGATGAGGAATCTGACGGAGACGATTTTGATGCAGAGGATTCAGAGGATTATGACGACGGATATGTGGAGGACTCTGATCATGAGGCTGATTCCGAAGACGGATATGATCCCGGAAATGAGGACATTCCGGATGACGGGGAAGATGCCGGAGATGGAGAAGATCCGGAGGATGATTACTCTGATGACGGTGCTGATAACGTGGACGAGGATATGATCATGAGTCTCATGTCAGAGCTTATGGATGATTATGAGAAGAACTCGTCCGGGTGGGAGGAGAGTGAAGCTGATGAAGGATATGAGGAGGCAGAAGTATCATAATGAATACCGTTAAAAAGGTATTAAAGTACGCTGCTATGGCGGCGTTGTTAACATGGATGCTGTTACTAACGGCAGCAAATCCGAAGCTGGAGATATTGGCCGATGAAAAATCGTCCTCGTCTTCAAAAAACCAGGGAGAGACTTTATACGACGCACTGAAGGCTATCTACGGGGATTCTTCGAGTTCATCCAGTAGTTCTTCCAGTTCTTCAAGCACATCCAGCTCATCCTCAGTGGTGACGGTGGAACAGCTTATGAAGAGGATGGAGACCCAGACTATAGGCCCTTCGGTACAGGAAGCGTCATTGAGCGAGCTCTATCACGAGGATTACAAGGTGTATGAGGAGCAGCTGGGAGGCTCCTATACCATCTACACAAATGTAAAGAACGGCGGCGTGACCAACAGGCCTGTTGTCATTGATGTTCCCAGAGGCGTTGGAGCTTCCATGAAAAAGGACGGCTCGGATATCGCTTTTTCTTCAAAACAGGTGATAGAGGATGAAGGAACCTATGTGCTGGATCTCTTTGTAAAGGGAGAAGAGGACAGCATTACGCCCTTCTCGGCACAGCAGTTCCTAAGGGCCAAGTTCCGTTTCCGTATACAGTATAAGACCGGAGTCGGCGGCATTGTGGGTGATGGCTATGAGGAAGAGACGGATACGGAAAATACTGAGGAAGCGGATTACGAGAATCTTCCCGAGGACATGAGGCCCGATGACTTTGTCTATGAAGAGCCCTCAGAGGAAGCCCCTGAAGAGGAGAACAAGGAGGCAGAGAGCGAACCCGCGGTACTCCCTGCACTTCCTCCGGATATGGAAAGTGCCTATGATGAGGAGACGGGATATTATTTAAATACCCTCCGTACCGGTGACAGCTTCTATTCAAGCCTTCCAAACGGCAGCATTACAAATGAGGCAGTGCTCGTGCAGGAGGGAGAAGGGCTTAACTATATCGTTTACAGGAACGGACAGGTATATGAGAGCTTTACCCCCGGGGAATATGTCCAGGATACAGGAAGCTACGCTGTCTATATCTCGAAGGAAAATGATACGGCTTTCTCGGGACAGTATAAAAACGGCAATCCCGCCTTCCGTTTCCGTATAATAAAGGGCTCGGTGGGAGATCTGGGTGTGATTAATGCCCCCCAGGGAGCGGTGATAAGGAACGTACGCTATAACGGCATAGACGCAGACAGCTCAGTATTTATTGATGATAAGACAGTTCACGTGGATAAGGACGGAGATTATTCCATAACCATTGATGACCCGGCAGGCAGCAGGGAGGTTGAATTCACCGTCGACAAGACCCCGCCCGTATTTGCCGTCAGCACGAAGCCCAATGAGGCAACGGTCGTCTATTACAGTGATGACGTGGTAAGATGCGTTCTCTACAGGGGCAATGAGCTTATAAGCGATCCCGATATAATTCAGACAGTGACGAGATCAGGAAAGTACAAGCTCTATGTATATGATACGGCAGGCAACTACTCGACTTCCGAGTTCACTGTTAAATACAGGATAAACATCCCGGCGGTGATAGCTATCGTTTCGGTACTGGCCATAATTGCCGGAGTGGTGATCTATCTTATCAGGATGAGGCGCAAGGTGAAGGTGGTGTGATTTATGTATCCGGCGGTATTAAGCTTTTCTTCCATGATGAATTCCCTGATTGATTTCCTGGCAAAGGCTCATGTGGGAAGTATAGTTTCATATGTTTTCTGGAGCACCCAGGGACTGTTCTTAAGCTATGCCATAGAAATCCTGATGAACGGCCTCAATCTCCTGTTTATATGGATGCTGGATCTTGTCTGGCTTCTGGAGCAGGCTTTTGATGCCTTTTCCGGGACCCAGCCTGTATATGTCAGTGACGGGGCAGGGCATGTTATCGGACAGAGCGACTTCATGACCGCCGTGTTTACCGGAAGCCAGGTGCAGAATGCCTACTGGGGCATGATGATAGCTGCGGTGGTGCTGTGTTTTTTCTTTACGATAATAGCCGTGATAAAGTCCATGGGCGAAGCCTTAAGCGAGGTGAAAAGACCGGTTACCGCTGTTCTCCGGCAGGCTTTCCAGGCCGTACTTTCGTTTGTCATGATACCTGCAGCCTGTATAGCGGTGGTAAAGGTGGGATCCGCCATTACGAAGATAATAATAGATATCGGCAGCGTGAACGGAGACCAGCGTATATCGGACATTGTTTTTGTCCTGGCTGTAGGGGATGAGTTCAAATCCGACGCGGACATGAAGATATGCTCCTGCGGCAGGATGTTTTCAAAGCTCTCCTCCAGGCAGTATTACAACTGGAGAAGTGTAAACTATCTATATGCCTATATACTGGCGATCTTCATGATAGTTGTGATGATAACCATAGTGATGCAGGCAGTGATGAGGGCCATTATGCTGGCGGTGCTTTTCTTATGCAGCCCCTGGTTTGTGGCCATGATACCCCTTGACGGAGGAGAGAAATTCAAGAGCTGGACCAGAATATTCACGGGCTTTGCCTTTGCGACCTTCGGGCCGTTACTGGTCATACGGATATACACTGTCCTTTTGATTAACATAGGTATAACCGAAAACATAACCTTCGGAACGGAATTCAACCCCATAACCGGATGGTTTTTGAAAATGGCAATTACAGGCTTCGGGCTGGTGGGAGCATGGCAGAGCCAGTATCTCATACTGGATATCTTCACTCCCGAGACCTCACAGCTCTTAAAGCAGTCACAGTTCCTTGCGAAGATGGGAGCTGATACTGCGAAACAGGCTATCAGCGCGGCAGCGTCCTACGCTACCGGCGGAGCCTCCAAACTTGGAGAAATGGCAGGAAAGGCAGCGTCAGGAATGGGAAAGGGTAACTGATGGAGATAGTTCAGCTGGGATTAATGCAGTCGGTATTCGACTGGGTATATCAGGAAATACTCAACCCTGTCTGGGAGTTCGTCAGCAGTCTTATTTCTGCGGGATTTGATTATCTGGGTGAAGTGATACCCGCTATAATCAACGCTGTAATGGGCACCATAATAGGAGAGGTCATAAGCCTTATTCTGGACTGGTATTACATGAAATGGTTTATGTTCCAGTCGGCGATACTGCTTTTGCTTGACTGTATAGAGGACTGTTTCAATGTGGTCAGCGGTTTAAGACCGGTGTACGTAAGAGCTGGAGGAGGGTCGGGAGCAGTTACAGGACAGGGAATGCCCTTCCTCTACGCAGTATTCAAGCAGGAAGTGGTAAGAAATGCTTTCCTTGCCATGATAGTGGTGGGCTTTACCCTGTGCTTCGGAATGGCAATACTGGCCACCGCCAGGAACTTCCTGGAGCTGGGAGGAGACAGGACCAAGCCCGTTACCCATATCATCAGGATGACGGCAAAGTCCCTTTTATATCTGGTTCTGGCACCCTTTACCGCTGTGGCGCTGATCATGCTCTCCCAGACCATACTTACCACTATTGATAAAGCGCTGACCAGCGGAAATGAGGGACGGACCAGCATTGCGAGGATAGTGTTCTGTATTTCCTCCCTGGATGCCGTGGATACCTTTATCCATGATGACGGTGACGAATACAACGTGAGCTATACCAAGGGTCCTTCCAAGGCCTCGGTGACTGATAAATACAGAAAGGAATTCTACTATGAGGACGACCACTTCCTGATACCGAATTACACAAACCCGGTGCTGGTAAGGAAGACCTTTACCATCCATGGCTTTGATTACTGGATAAGCTTCGGCTGCGGTATATTCTTTACTGTGGTCATGTGCATGGTGCTGTCGGTCTTTATAGGCAGGATCATGGATGTAATGGTGCTGCTTATAATCGAGCCCTTCTTTGTGGCCATGATGCCCTTTGACGACGGGGAATATTATAAGAAATGGTTTGAGCTTTTTATAGGAAAGCTCTTCCAGGGCTTCGGCTCCGTTATAGCCATGAGGGTATATCTGATGATCCTGGAACAGCTATTCTCGGGGAATATCAGCTTTTCAAATTCAAAGAACCTGGGAGCCAGGCTGCAGGATTACCTTATGATGCTGCTCTTTGCCATGGGTGGTGCAGTGGCGGTAAGACATATCGGGCCTCTGGTGACAGGTATCTTAAGCCAGGCTGCAGCAAGCGGTGAACAGGCTTATGCAGCTGCAGGATGGACAGCAGGCTCCGCCATAGCCAATAAGGAAACCGGAATGCTGAAGAAAGCAGCCTTGAAGGATGCGAAGAAGGTTGGAAAGATGCTGGGAGGCGCCACGGGAGAGCTTATCAAACGCTTTGCAGGCGGAAAACAGGGACACGGCGGCGGTGCCGGAGGCGGAGTTCCCGGAGAGGGAGCAGGCGACGGCATAGGACAGTTCTCCAATAATTCAAGACCCGCAATCCCCCCGGCAGGAGGCATGGGAGGAAGCTTAGCCGGTAAAGGAGGAAGCTCCGCAGCCCAGAAATCCCTTGCAAGCTTCAGCGCATCGGTTATGGGAGGAGCAGCCGGCGGAAAGGGCGGAACAGGAAAAGTACCCGGAGGTGCCGGTATGGGCGCAATGGGCGGAATGAGCCCAGGTCCCGGAGGTGCCGGTATGGGCGGAATGGGTAAAGGCCCCGTAAGTGCCGGTATGGGCGGAATGGGTAAAGGCCCCGTAAGTGCCGGTATGGGCGGAATGGGTAGAGGCCCGGGAGTTGCAGGTATAGGCGGAATGAGCGGAATGGGTAAAGGCCCCGTGAGCGCCGGAATGGGCGGAATGAGCGCAGGCGGCGGAAGCACCGGAATGGGCGGAATGAACGCAGGCGGCGGAAGCACCGGTATGGGCGGAATAAACGCAGGCGCCGGTATGGGAGCCTTTGTCAATGGTATGCCTCCCCTTAATAATAATCCCGAAGGTGCGGATAAGGATAAAAAGGGCATGTCCATGGATAATCTTGTGGGCGGTGCCGGTGGCATTGGAAATATGAATGGGGGAGCAGGCGGTAAATTCGACAAGGCTCCTGTAAACAGCAGCCCTTCAGGGGGCACTCCTCCCGTAAGCGGAAACATGGGAACCAATAAATCCGGACAGAATATGGGAGGCGGCTCCGGAAAAACCGGTGGACAGGCCGGTACAGGCGGCAAAAAGACCATGCAGGATATGGTAGGCGGAAACCAGGGCGGTAATAATCCGGGCGGTGGAAGCCTCGGCGGCGGAAGCCTCGGCGGCGGAAGCCTTGGCGGAGGAAGCCTCGGCGGCGGAAGCCTCGGCGGCGGAAGCCTCGGCGGAGGAAGCCTCGGCGGCGGAAGCCTCGGCGGCGGAAGCACGGGCAGCTCCAATATGGGCGGCGGAAGCACGGGCAGCTCCAATATGGGCGGCGGAAGCACGGGCAGCTCCAATATGGGCGGCGGCAGTTCCTACAGCTATAACAACAGCCAGGGAGGAAATGCCTCAATGCATGATATGGTGGGAAACGGCGGAAGCAACCAGAGCATGCATGATATAGTGGGAAGCGGCGGAAATAACCAGAGCATGCACAATATACTCAATGAAGATAAAGAAGATCCGCTGAATACCGCATTTTACGGCTATAATGATGACAACGACGACGGATCGTTCTTATAGAAAAGGAAATCAGAAAAAGACAATAGCAACAGGCAATAACAGTAACCCGTAAACTGATGGAAAGGAGCGGCAGCAGCTGCCATGATGAGGGTCATTCCCAAACGTACAAATGTAAGAATGGAGCTCTTCAAGGGCGTTGAAGTGGTAGACGTCATTGTAGGGGCTGTAGGAGCATTGCTGGTGATAAGCTTCGGGGTATCCAATCTTCCCGCGAAGATGATATTCGCAGTCATTATGCTGGTCATCACCATAGCGCTCGTAATACCCTTAGGAGATGATAAGGGCTATATGCTTGTACTCTACGGGCTCCGTTTTTTAGGCCAGCCCAGGCATTTCCGGAAAAAGGGGAAGATCTCCGCAAAAGCGGAGGAAGGCTCCGGAGATGATGAAAAGGAAAAGGGGAAAAAGAAGAAGCCTAAGAAAAAGGCTGATGACCAGCTCTCTGTAGAGGACATAACCCCCTTTACCGGCATAGACGGAAAATTCATAGAGTATGGGGAAAAATACAGTGCGGTTGTAATGAACATTCCCTCCG
This sequence comes from uncultured Lachnospiraceae bacterium, assembly GCA_946407725.1. Lineage (GTDB taxonomy): Bacteria > Bacillota > Clostridia > Lachnospirales > Lachnospiraceae > NK4A144. The sequence goes on along the minus strand of CAMJPM010000031.1, from coordinate 18,137 downwards.
TGGAATTCCGTTTCTACACCCAGATGAGGCAGGACAACCTAATAGACAGGGTATTCGGAGGCATAATCCGTACTGCAGTGGATGAGGAGGTCATTAACCTTGTGAAGCTGGACAGACCCGTGGTCTATGACGAGTTCATCCTAAGCGAACAGAATAAACTGAATGAGCTTAAGGAAGCCTATATGAACGGCGTATTCAATAAGGATGAGCTCACTGTCAGGGTGGGCATCATCCAGGACAGGATAGAGCAGCTTCAGGATATAGATTTCAGAAACAAGGTCTATATGCCCTTTCACTACCTTATGTTCATACATAAGGACAGGCAGATGCTCCAAAGCCAGATAGAGCACGCCATATCGGATTTCGCTGCCAACAATATAATGTGTACCCAGCTGGAGGGGCCGGAACTGGCGATCTTCTTAAAATATAATTACGGCATGAACTTTGACGAGAGGGTGGCCTACGAAATATCCCCGGACCAGTACATGGACTGGATACTTCCGGAGGAGATACATATCGGCACCCGTACCATACAGTATGACGATCTTATCACCCACAGCTTCCGTCTCCGGGATTATCCGGTTCTGGTGGGAAACTCCTGGGGGGCCCAGATGTATAATACCGTTGGGACAAAGATCGTAATGAAGATGACACCCATAGAGCGGTCCAAGGGCATAAGACAGATAGACCGTTCCCTGGAGGAGCTCAGGGATCAGAGGAATAATACCGGAAAGGCTTCCCGTATCATAGATCTGGATACCCAGATAGAGGCCCTGGCCATGGTGCTCCGTTCGCTGCAGGGCGAGAACGAGACACTCCTGAACGTCAATACCTTTATACAGATAAACGATTACGAGCTCTCGGAGCAGAAAAAGAGTGCCTACAAGACAAAGAACGACCCCAATTCCAGGAAGAAGAGGGTGCGCCAGGCACTTTCGGAAGAGGGCTTCAGGGTGACGGATATGTTCATGCAGCAGTTTGAGGCATATTCCTCCATGGCCTTATCCGGATATGACGCCTTTGAAAGATACAAGAGGGGCATACACTCCACCTCCTGTGCGGCGGTATTTCCCTTTGTATATAAGAGCTTATGCGATGATGACGGGCTCTTTATCGGAAATTCCTCCGGTATTCCTGTATTTATCAATTTCTTCCGCAGGGATTCGGAGAGGGTCAACTCCAATACGGTTATCATCGGAAAATCCGGTTCAGGTAAATCCTATGCCACAAAGAGCATTTTAGCCCAGCTGGCCGCAGAGGATTCCAAGATATTCATTCTGGATCCCGAGAACGAGTACACCAGAATGGCGGCAGGGCTTAACGGAAAGATAATAGATGTGGGAACTGCGACCCAGGGACGGTTAAATCCCTTCCACATCATAACCTCCCTGTCGGATGATGAGGAGGACAGCGGTGAATCCGAGGAGAATTCAAAGGCCAACACCTTCTCCACCCATCTGCAGTTTCTGGAGGAGTTCTACAGGCAGATACTTCCCGGGCTTTCCTCGGAGGCACTGGAATTTTTGAACAGCCTTACCACCAATATGTACACAAGCCGCGGCATAGACCAGGATACGGACTTTTCAAAGCTTACTCCCTCTGACTATCCCACCTTTAACGATCTCTATGACGACATTCTGGAGACTTTCCAGACGGGATTTTCGGACAACGACTACACCAAGGGCATACTCCGTACCCTTATGGCTTCGGTGTCGAAATTTGCGGAGGGAGGCAGGGATTCGGCCCTCTGGAACGGAGAAGCCACCATCACCACAGAGGAGAACTTCGTGGTATTTGATTTCCAGACCCTTCTTGCAAATAAGAACGGCACCATAGCAAATGCCCAGATGCTCCTGGTATTAAAGTGGCTGGATAACGAGATAATAAAGAACAGGGAATACAATATGATGTATCACGCCAACCGGAAGATAGTGATAGTCATAGACGAAGCCCATGTGTTTATTGACGACAAGTATCCCATAGCCCTGGACTTCATGTTCCAGCTGGCAAAGCGTATCAGAAAATATAACGGTATGCAGATAGTCATTACCCAGAATATAAAGGACTTTGTGGGTACCGAGGAGCTGGCGAGAAAGTCCACTGCCATAATAAACGCCAGCCAGTACAGCTTTATCTTCCCTCTGTCTCCCAATGACATGACGGATCTTATCAAGCTCTATGAGAACGCGGGAGCCATAAACGAGAGCGAGCAGGACGACATAGTGAATAACGGCAGGGGAAGAGCCTTTGTTATCACCTCCCCCAGTGAGAGGACAAATGTGGATATTGTGGCCGGAACCGGGATAGAGGCGCTGTTCACAATGACTTAACGGGTTAAGGAGAGTATTATGAAAAAACCAGCAGTAATATTATTATCCATTGCACTGTCGGCAGGGCTTTTGACCTCCTGCGGCGGCGGAACAAAGGAAGAGGTTCCGGCTACATCCGAGGAGGGTGTATTAAAGGTGGCCATAGTAAACGGAAATGACAGATTCGCCCGTGACATATCGGGAGCCCCCGAGGGGATCGAGGCCGATATAGCAAAGCTGGTGGCGGATGCTGGCGGTTATGCCGTGAGGCTGACCGTTGCGGAAAGCGCAGATGCCATGATCTCCGGAGTACAGAACGGGGATTATGATCTGGGCTTCGGAAGGATAGCGGACACGGATGAGAGGATATCCGGCATGGCTGTATCAGCTTGTTACGGAAAGGGAGGTCTGTTCCTGGCCACACCGAAGTACAACTACATGGACTGCCTGACCCTTATGCAGACCGGCACCCTGGGGGTTTCAAAATCAGCGGAGCCTCTCATGGATCAGGTGGAGGGAGCCGCGGACATAGCAAAAGAGAACTACAATTCGGTTTCCGAGCTGGCTTCATCCATAGCAAACGGCACTGTTCTCGCAGGTCTTGTGAGTGAGAGGGAAGCGGCCTCAATGATAAACGAAAACGTACAGGTCCAGGAGCTCATCAATTCACCCAGGGAGCAGTATGTTGCGGTAATGCCCGCAGGTTCTCCCCTGGCAGGCACGGTAAACAGTGTCATTGGCCAGTATAAGGTGGATAACGCATCAAAGAGCGGGGAATAAAACAGTATTGTCAGAAAAATAAAGTGTTCCGTATATATACACGGAACCTTATGAAAGGAGATATCTGAAATGGAAGAAAACAATGTTTACAGGCTGTGCGAGAGGGTTGACGCGAAGAATGCCGCCGCTATCCAGAAGGAGCTGGATGCTTTCTCCGGAGACGGCACAGGGGATGTGATAATAGACTTCGCAGACAATAAGTATATAAGCTCTGCGGGATTACGTGCCATCCTCGTCATGCAGAAGAAGATGACCAAGGGAGGCGGAAGCCAGACTCTTATCAATGTTTCCGAAGCAGTTAAGGAAATATTTGATGTAACCGGATATTCAAGATTTTTAACAATTGAGTAAGAAGCAGGCTTATAATCAGATCTCGCCTGTATATATAGGTGAAGGGTATGAAAGGTTGAAAGGAGAAGTACAAGGTGGCTTTTTTTGACAGTGCGAAAAACAGAGCCCTGTGGGATAAAGAGCTGGAAAGCCTTGACGCCGAACGGGCAAGAAGAAGGGAAGAGGGATACAAGCCCCAGCATGAGGGCTTCAGACTTGTTACCAGTGCTGATACAAAGGAAAAGGGAATGTATTCCGACAACCCCAAGGTCAGGCGTATCACCTTAAAAGAGCTGGAGGAGATCGAGAAAAAAGCAAGGGAAGCTGAAAGAGAGGCTGCAGCCATAACGAATGAGCCCCGGAAACAGAGAGAGGGCATGGAACGGAGGCGTGCGAAATCACAGCAGAGATCAGCTTCAGCGGAGATGTGATGAAAAAAAGGCTTATCCGTGTTCTGGCGGGTACACTTACGGCTTTCATAGTGGCTGCAGGAACGGTCTATGCCGGTGAGGCAGATGATATAGAAGAGATCGCTATCCCCAATCCCATGCCGGATACAGGCAGCATCGACACCTCCGGTCTTACTCCGGAGGAGAAAAGAGCTCTTCAGAGCAATGTTATCATCAGCGCCGAAGAGGAAGAGGAGCTGAAAAAAAGCGTAAGTGAATCCAGGGCGGAGTTTGATATCACCGATGAGCAGGGTTTCAGGTACGAGAATACCACGGATCCGGAGCTTAAAGTCTCATATGACAGGGAAGAAGAAGCCTTTGTCTACAGAATGCCGGACGGAGCGTACTTTAAAATGACGGCTCCCATCGGAAGCATAGCAAATGAGCCGGTGAGGGTGGAGGCAGGAACAGATGCCTGGATAGTGTCCTTATTAAAGAATGGGGTATCGGCACTTCCTGAGAAGGAAAGATATAAGACCGTGAGCGAGGCTCTTGCAGCCATAGATGATGAAAAGGTACTGGGGGCGGAGCTTACGGAGAACGGAGAATACCTCTTCCATATAAGGAGCACCACTTTAAGCAGATCCAAAAGGGAAGTAAATGACAGCTATCCCGCAATAAGGGTAAACAGTAAGGACAGTCCGCTGTGGATAAACGAGATCTTTCCTCCCTACGGATATGAGATGGACGAAGCCGCACTAAACGGAAGAAAGATCGGTATCACGGATCCGGACAGGCTTGAGCTTACTAAGGACGGAGAGTATGAGATCCGTTTCAGGCCGGTAAATAAGGAGCTTCCCGGATGGGTATCTGTTTTCAGGCGGGACACCACGGCACCGTATCTCATATTCACCCCGGCTCTCACAGGGGAAACCGTAAGGACGCCGGTGAGCTATAAACCTTCGGAAGAAGGGGTAAAGGTAAGGGTTTTCTTAAACAATACACAGATAAGCCTCTACAATTCCACAGCCGCCGCAAACGGTGAATACAGGGTTATAGTATCGGATAGTACGGGAAATGATGAGGAATATGAATTCAGGATAATGCTTGAGGAACAGGCTCCGGTAAGGTTTTACCTCATACTGGCAGGAGTTTTTATCATCGCAGCGCTGCTGGTGATAGTTACCGCCCACAGAAGAATGAGGATAATATAAGGGTAATAGCGATTGTAAACGATTTACGGATCAATCGTTCATTATAAAAAAATAATAGTTAAGAAAAGGAGAAAGAAAATGAACAAAAGAATGATCGCAGGAAAGTTTAAGTATCTGGCATCCATGCTCTCAGTGATGGCTATGAGCCTCGCCTTTAATCCGGTGGCTGTTTTTGCTGACGGCAGCTCCTCAGGCTCAAGCTCAGGCACAGGCGGCGGTTCTGTGGACTTCAGCGGAGCAGCAACCCCTGTGGTACAGCTGATCAACAGCCTTCTCGGCCCCGTTATCAGCGTTGTTGTAGCTGTTGGAGCAATCTATTGCGTGATCCTGGGAGTTAAGCTTGCAAAGGCTGATGAGCCTCAGGAGAGAGAGAAGGCAAAGATGGCACTGAAGAACGCCATTATCGGTTTCTTCCTGATCTTCATCCTCATTGTTGTAATGAGACTTATGGTTCCGCAGCTTGTGGGCTGGGTTAACAGCAACAGGAACGGTCTGACAGAGATCAACGTATCACAGTAAGATAATTGCAGAATTGCAGCTGTCCTTCAAGCCTTACGGATCATCCCCGGGGGCTTGAGGGCAGAAACGGGAATAAAAGGCAGGAGGCAGCGTCCTTTATGAAGAATATATTTCATATCAAACATAAAAGGGCGCTGTCTTTCCTGCTTGTTTTTGTGCAGACAGCCCTGATCCTTATCTCCCTTACTTCCTGCGGCCACAGCCTTGTGGAGCAGGCGGCGGAGGAGGAAAACAGGGAAAAGGAGGCGGCTGTCAGCATAAATGACCTGGTGGAGATCACCAAAGGCAAGGTAAAGACCAAGGATAAGAAGGCCATTGACTATTCTACGGAACGGTTCCAGACAGACGGCATCAACGCTTTCTACATTCTGCCCGGCCTTGAGAATATCCCCGATGCCATGGCTTCATTTGAAGTACTTGACTATAATTCCAAAGGGGATTTTGTCTATTATTACGTGACCCCCTGCTATATCACTCCGGAGGAGCTTTCGAAATATAACACAGCACCTGAGAATACAGGTATTGTCAGGGACAGGAGCGCTGTAAATGAACCGGAGGGCAGGAAAGAAGACTATCTCTACGACGCCGTAGTGCTCATGTCATACAATCCGGATACAGGAGCCTACAGGGTCATTTACGCCAAAGCTTATACCATCAATAAGGAAACGGAATTTGACCCTGAGACCGAGGGACGCCCATACTACTACGAGGTTCCTTCCGATGCAGAGGATAACCTTTATAAAAGCTATATCTCGGAGAGAGCCTTTGGATGCAAGGTGGCAGGCAGGGAAGAATACCTTTTCATGGATCAGGACGGACTGAACGGACGGGTATATGATGTAAACGGCAGCGTAATAAGCACCATGACCTACCAGTCCACCCTTGAAAATGAGATAAAGAATAAAAAGAACGAGCTCATGGATCTTCGGAACCAGAATCCCGAAAATGAGGGTATTGACGAAAAAGAGCTGGAGCTGCTGGAAAAATCGGAAGAGAATAACGGAAAAAAGACTAAGAGCAATACCGGGAGCGGTGATAAGGATCAGATGAATTTCATAGTCACGGGGATCGCCATGACGGAGTCATACGAATCCTATGTGGGAGTTACCTTTTTCCTGGGAAATGATCTCTTTGACCCGGGTACGGTGCAGCAGTCAACCACCTATATGATCTACAGGCAGTCCCTTGATGAGGAAGAAGGGGGAGCCAGGCCTTTTATTTCGGTGAATAACCACTCCGACAGGCAGATGGAGGAGTGGATGTCCCTGGACAAAAAGTTTTTCACCAGCCGGGAGGAGTATGAAAATGCCACCGGCTACGATATGCTGAAAATGAAGACCGGGGAGGAGGGAGATGAATATAAGGACGAATTCACTCCTTTTATAGCCGGAAGCGGTACAGGGGACGCCTCGGTCCTTGTGGAGCTGCCTGATTTCAGGGAAATGCCCGGAAAGTGGTTCGATAAAACATACTGTGAAAAGCTTGTGGATTCCTATAACTGGATCATCACCAACGAGATAACTTTTCTTACGTATTATGCCCGTTTGTACAAAGGTGAGCTGAACCGGTCCCACTTTACCGAGGATGACGACGCCATGGCAATGTATGTTAACAATTATCTTTCGGAGATGGGTAAGAAATGTCTGCAGAATATTGTGGCTAACGGACTGATGCGTTTTGTCGGAAACGGATCCAGCCTCTATGACGTAATAGAAAAGCTGGCGGGAAAGGGATGGATACCTGTTCCCGGCGAGTATAAAGAGGAAGACGGGACATGGATCAATAAGCGGCCCATGGGTTTTGTTGACGGGAAGGAAACAAGCACACCGGCGCTGGGCTTTGTGTCCGACCACACCTTAAGCGTAGTATCCAACAACGGAGTATATAATACCTACATTGCCCCGGTTGATTATTACGCGGATAGTGAAAAATCCGGACTTAATAAGGTGCTGGGGTTTAAGGGGGTTATGATGGAGCCCTATGCCATGTCGGACAGAAAGCTCCGCACAGTCTATGTCTATGACATCCCCGCGGCTGATGAGCAGAAGGAGGAGATAATCAATGTATCCGGCTTAAGTGACAGCGCGAAGGATGCCATTGAGGAGATCACGGTGCTCCTCAGAACCTCAGAGGAGACCTTAAAGAAGATCAAGCTTGGCTGGTTCATAAATGAGATCGTGAACCATGACCTGGATGACGTCATGGATGATCTTCTGGATGAGGCGGAGGATGCCTATGACGATGATGAGATCAGTGAAAAGGAATATGATGAGATCATGGACCTCTATGACCGTATAGAGGAGGATTTAGAGGAACGGGAGACAGAAGACATACTGGATAAGATAAGGGAAGATGCCGAAGAAAAGCATGATAAGGGTGAGATAAGCAATAAGGAATTTAAGGAGATAGAAAAAATACTGGATAAAGCCGAAAATGAAGAGCTGGGGCTTGATGATGACGCTCTTGAAGCCCTGGAAAGGCTTATGCGGGGCAGCAGCCTCATAGCAGACGTGCAGGGTGCCCTGGTCAGCTCCAATAATATCGAAAGGGATGAGATATTAGAGAGGGTAAACGAGCTTTCAAAGGAGATACCTGAGGACATCAGGGAGGGCATGCTCTATCTCTGTGCAGGATTCAGCATAAATATTGATGAGCTGGCTTCATATCCCCTGTCCTATAAGGTGGTTTTCCCCGAGGGAGCAGCTGTTTCCGTAAGGGAAAGTGGACAGTCCAGAACAGTGGGCGGAAGCATGGATTCCTTCCGTGACGGAGTGCTGGTGGCTTCGGAATGTCAAGGTGATATCTATAAGGGCAATTCCTTTGTGACCGGATATAAGGGCGTTGGAGCCATGGATCTCTTCTTTCCCTATTCATACGGAAAGCCTATGGATGTTACATCAATAGGATATTATGACGGTAAAACTGTGAGAACCATTGTAGTACTCAGGACAGACAAGGGAGTAAGGTTCTTTGAAAAGGGAGATAAAATAATAGAGGGAAAAAATTTCTCCATGAAAGAGTTGGAGGACATGATCGGAAAAGACAATGCGCAGATCGTCAGCGAAGCCTATGATGTTGACACAAACATACAAAGTTTAACCCTTGAAGGAGTAGAAGCGCCTCCGAAAGTGGGAATATCGGCAGGAGACAAAGAAATGCCTGCGATGGCCGGAGTCAGTATACCGGCAGAAGACGAGACGGATGCTGCCCCGGAAAGGGAGAAAGGATTTGTTAATAAATATACAGCACTTTCACTGGGCGGTCGCGGAAAGGAAGCCTATAAGGAAGCAAGTAAAGAGGGCGGTGTTAAAAGTCCCGTGAAAGAATCGGATTTTGAGGGCTTTATGACATATAAAATGCTCTTAACCTCCAGCGGATATACGAGAGAAGCGGAGAACAGGCGGACCGGGGCTATTGAGGAAGGACTGGCGCTGATCTCTGCAAGTGAAAACGCTGCGGATAATAACGATCCGATTGAAAAGTCTACTGACAGAAGCCTGCTGAGCGAGGATGAATACCTGGCGGGTATTGATGAGAGCCAGTATATGAATGAGAGATTTACGGGACATTTAAGCTCCGCAAGAAATATCTCCATGATATCAAAGGATAAGGCTCTTATCTGCTCCATGGACAGCGGTACCAAGATACTGGATCTGAACCACGGCACCGTGGCAGATGACAAGGAAGGTTCATATTACAGGGCGTTCCAGGTGGGAAATACCACCACCTTCAAGCTTCTTGGCTTTGAAGAAAATGGTAACTCATATCTCGATAACGATATCCCCATGTCAAAGGTCTACACCCTGGAATACGGCAGTGAGGAGCTTGACCGGAGCGTTATCGATTCCTTTAAGAAGATGCTGAAGCAGTATGCCGAGGACTTTCTTTACAGGGAATACAGGACGGAGTTCTCTGAGAATGAGGAGTTTGTAGTTAAGGAAAAGACCGAGGAGGAAAAACAGGAAAGCATAGACGCGGGAAAGATCTTTGACCCGGAAATTACTTCCTATGAACAGGCCCTTACGGATCTGGAAAAGAAATACAGCATAAACAATGCCCCGGACGAGATAAGGGAATATGCCGGTTACTTAAGGGAGAGGATCGCAGGGGTTAAGCCCGGTATCGCAAAGATATACCAGCTCGCCGGTGCAAAGAAGCTCTCCGGAGACAACGCAAGGCGCAGTGAGGGATATTTTAAGAACCTGGAATCCAGGATCACCATGGCAATGGAAAAAGACGCATTATATGATATCCTTGTGGAGATAAGGATGCATGAGGAAGTGCTGCCGGAGCTTGACAGAGAACAGGCTGATAAATACAGATCATATAAGGAGGTGCTGGACTATACTAAGGAGCAGTACACCGTATCCGCGGGCGATATCTTCCGGGAAGGGGAAGCTGAAAGGACCCCTGAGGAAGTTGAAAATGACCGTTTAAGAAACAGCTACCGTCAGGATGTAATAAATGACATAATTGACGAATACGCAGAAAGCCTTAAAAAACCGGGACTTTCAGAGGAGGAAGCAACAGAGCCGGATTCCAGGGAGAAGAAGGAGATATTTGACAATTACCTCCAGACCCTTTTAAATCAGGTTAATCCCGATAACCTCACCATGGATGAGGAAAAGACAACCGATGAATTCCTTGATATAATAAACCACGGAAAAGAGACCCTTACAGGTGTCCGTTTTGAGGAGATGACGGAGCGCTTAAAGAAGGAGCTCCCCTCCATAGACGCTGTATGGAAGCTGGAAGAGATGATAATAAAGGAAAAGGTGGAGCACGAAAGCGCCTATTCTGCTTACAAGGACTGGCTTAAGGATTATAATGACAGGGTGGAAGAAGCGGAAAACGAGGCTAACAGCTTAAATGTTCCTGTCAGCGGAAAGAGTGATGACAGCACTGTGGATACGCCTTTAACCCCGTTATCCGGCAAGGACAGGATAACCTATTTAAGGACCTCCAAGGCGTATAAGGCCGTTATAGGCGATTTAAAGAAGGATAAGGTTGTAAAGGAATTCCTGTCAGGGAAGAAAGAGACCTGGGACGACTATTGCAAATATGTGATTAAGAAGTCGGGAGCAGGAGCTGTTAAGGACGACAGCGGCTACGTGGAGGGCAGCGGCATCGGAGAGGCCCTGGAAGAAATAAAACAGGAAGACACTTCTCCCTGATATGGGGGAGCCATGATAAGCAGGGCTGCCATGAAGGAGAGCCATGATAAGCAGGGCTGCCATGAAGGAGAGCCATAAGCAAGCATTGATAAGGAGGATATCTTTAAGATGATAAAGGGAAGGATGATGAAAATTATTACGGCAGCTGTGGTGTCTCTGACATGCATGGCCTCATTTACCATGAACAGTGCAGTGGCCGGCGGAATTAAGGGAGCCTGGACACCTACGGCAGTGGAGGGAGTGCTCGCATATGCGAAGACTGACGGCACGTTTCTCTTTGACGGCTTTACCGCAGACGGCTATTACGTGAATAAAAACGGCTTCTGGGCTCCGGCCTACAATATCCTGGGCACTATGATACCGGCCAGGAACAGCTGGCTTCCCGCAAATGCGGTGGGGGATTTTGAGGGTCTTGTACCCTATATGAAGGGTATACAGAAAAAGCTCACAAATGACCTCCACGGTTTCCGGGTGATCTCCGTTTACAGCTCCCATATAGCGCTGTATTCCGTGGATTCATCGGAAAAGGGCAGGGAAAAGACCCAGAGGATGGCATTATATAAGAATCCGGATTTCAACGGCTATACCCTCCAGATCAACACACCCCTTGCGGGGGATGAAAAGGAGATGACGGACGACGCCGGGGAGTGGAGCAGCATGGCATTCTATGACTATCAGGTGCTGAGGGCGTGGATGTACTGCATAAGCCGTTGCGGGGATAAGCCCGCCGAGGCCATCTATTCAAGCTGGATGGACAACAATGACTATGACCTGAAGGTGGGAGAGTGGACCACTGTTGGGGATACATTGATAAAGTATGTGCCCTCCAACGGAACCGGCCTTTATGAGATAAGGGCGTCATTCTAAGAGCTCATGGGAAGAGACGGGATTGATCCTGCTGTGTCCGGCAGGGGGAAAAATAAGGTATCTATTTGCATAATGCTGCTTTTATGCACACTGTTTTTTCATGCCCTGTTTTCCTTCAGCCTGTTTTGCAAAACAGCGGAAGCATCGGAACGGCTGTCTGACTTTTCGGATCTGGTAAAGAGCATAGATGCTGAAGCAGAGAAACCGGCGTCCAAAAAGAAGGAACAAAAAGACACAAAGAACGAAAAGAACGCAAAGAACGAAAAGATTGTAAAGGACGTAAAGCCCGTCAGCAAAAACAATAGTCCCTCCGGAAATAAAACCGGGAAGGAAGAGGATAAGAGGTTTAAGGAATTCGCCGAAGCTGCCGGGGAGATCGGCGGAAGATACGGGGATGAGGGCAGAGAGGATGATCGTCTGAAGAAATTCGCCGAAGCCGCCGGGGAGATCGACGGCAGATACGGGGATGAGGACAGAGAGGATGATCGTCTGAAGGAATTCGCCGAAGCTGCCGGGGAGATAGATGGTAAATACGGGGATCCGGACGGCGTGGATGAGCGGCTGAAGGAATTTGCGGAGGTATCGGGAAAGATAGACGACGACTACGGCGGCAGATCCGAAATCCCGGATGAGCGGCTTACGGAATTTGCAAAGGAATCGAAAAAGACAGAGAAAGAATACGAGAAAAAATACGGACCGGTAATAGAGGATCATGTGATCACTGACCCCGATAGGTATAATGACGGAGACAGGGTGGTCGCAACCGCAAATACCGGGGTGTTTAAGAACAGGGGAGTAAAGACTCCGGAGGCCGATAAGACGGAGGCTGATGGTGACAGTGAAGAAAGGCAGAAAGGAACGGAAAACGTAAAACAGTTCTTTGAAAATCTGTTCTTCAGGGACAGGGGGGATTTCAGCTCCGCTGGCCCTAGTGACAGTGAAGAAGATGTATTTTACCACGATAAGACGGATCTGGGGGTATTTACCCTTACTGCCTATGACGCCTGCATAGAGTGCTGCGGCAAGACCGACGGAATTACGGCCACAGGCACAAAGGCTGAAGTGGGCCGTACCATAGCGGTGGATCCTACCGTCATTCCCTATGGTTCAAGGGTCATGATAAACGGCCATGTATATACTGCCGAAGACACAGGTTCACTGATAAAGGGAAATAAGATAGATATATACATGAATACCCACGAAGAGGCGAAAAAGTTTGGAAGAAAAACCGCGGAGGTCTTCCTGCTGAAATAAGGGTCATCGCTTTCGGGCAGCAAAGCCGGAAAAAATCAATCCGTTTCCAATTAGAAGGAGGAGCCGTATACACATATTATGAGCAGCCATCTGATAAACGAAAATATAACAAGCTACAACGAATTTATAATAGACAACCGGAAAAGGATAAACCGCTATCTGAATATAATACTCTGGCTGTTTATCGTGACAGGTCCCGCCATAGCGCTGGGGGTGTGGGCAGGCTTCTTCCCCAGGGTGGAATACGAAACATGCATTAATATTTCCATTATCATGCTGTTTTTGTCCCTGGTGCATATCATCCTGTTAAGGAAATTTCCGGATACCTATTTCACCAGCATGTTTGCCCTGGTGTCATTAAATTTGCTGCTGGTATATATGTGTTTAAACCATGTGGAGATACATCTCACCTGGTTTCTGGTACCCCTGCTGAGCCTTATGTTCTGTGACCTGAAAAGCTTTTTCTATGCAACGGTATTAAACTACGTGCTCATGGGGACAGCGGTATATCTGAACTCTGAGTACGGCGCGTCCTTAAGGGCGGGGATGGAGCCGGCACAGTATTTCGGGGAAGTCTTCGGAGGATTTACGATAGAATCCTCGATCATGGTGATCTCCGGTCTGGCACTTGAAAAGATCTCGGAAAGGTATTTCCGGGAGCTTATAGACAAGTATAAGGAGATAAGGACCCACGAGGACGAAATGCAGGAGAGGATGGACATCCTGGATTCCATGGCGGAGATCTACGATAATGTGAATCTTCTGGACTTTATAGAGAATACCGAAATGTCCCTCAGGGATGAACATCTGGTGGCAAAGAAATTGGATCCTTCAAGGCAGACCCATACCTTGATGAACCAGCGTATCTCATCATACGTGATGCCTGACCAGATGGAGGACTTCTTAAAGTTTACGAATATCACCACCGTCCGCACAAGGCTTACAAATAAAAAGATAATAACCGGGGAATTCATAGATATAATAAACGGCTGGTTCAGGGCACAGTATATAACGGTTAACGCCGGGGAGGACGGGATCCCCAGCATCGTGATCTATACCACAAGAAATATCGACGAAGAAAAGAGGAGGGAGGAGCATCTCATACGGATATCCATGACAGACGAGCTCACCCGCCTCTATAACAGAAGATGCTATGACGAGGATGTAGCGGAGATCAGGAAGACCAGCCTGCCTGATAATTTTGTGCTGCTGTCCATTGACGTAAACGGCTTAAAGACCGCCAATGACACCCTGGGCCACGCAGCAGGGGACGAGCTCATAAAGGGGGCGGCGGACTGCCTTGCCTCCACCATCGGCAGCCGGGGAAAGGCCTACAGGACCGGCGGAGATGAGTTCCTTGCGGTGGTAAAGACAGATGATCCTGAGGGACTCTGCGAAAAGATCAGGGAAAAGACAAGGGAATGGCACGGAATGTATCTTTCGGAAATGTCCATGTCAGTGGGCTTTGCAGCGTGCCGTGACTATGAGGGCGCAACCATAGACGAGCTTGAAAAAGCGGCGGACACCAGCATGTACGCAGAAAAAGAGCGTTATTACAAAGAAAAGGGTATCGAGCGGAGAAAAACCTGAATCTTGGAAAAACCTGAATCTTGGAAAAAACTGAATCTTGGAAAAACCGGCCTGACATCAGGTATTTTACAGGAAATCCGAAAGCTGCCGTCCCTCGGTGAAGGCAGCACAGCGGGTGAGCGCCTTTTTAATGCGCTTCCTCGCGGCATTTTCCGTAATACCGTAGGTTTTTGCGATCTCGGAAACGCTGAATTCCATTCCATAACGGAGGGAAAGAAGCTCCCGGTCATCCTCGTTTAACAGGGATAAAAGCCTTGCAGCCTCCCTGTTCACGGGATCCTTCAACACCTCATATTCATCCTCCCTGGCAAAAAATGCATCCTCACCTTCTTCATTTAAGGGGGCGGAAAGACGGACTGCGGCACTGGTCATATGATTGGAGACAAGGTTCCGGGCTATGGTGCAGAGCCAGGTCTTGACAGAAGCCTTGCTGCTGTCGTAGGAATCATAGTGGGAAAAGGCATTAAGAAAAGCCTGGCTGCAGAGATCCTCCGCAGTCTCTTTATGAACTACCTTCATGTAAATGAAATTATAGATATACTGGAAATTCTCCTCATATACCTTCTCAAAGGGCTTTCTGTCCTCTCCCAATACAAACCCCCTGTAAAACCGGCCTGAAACCGATTTCGAAAAATAAAATATAAGCGATTATACCATATCACAGGGTCATATACAATAATGCCGCATCTACGGAATGTGTCACGGAATGTGTCACAGATCAGACGTGACAGAGGAAATATACGGCACACCCACCCCGCCGTCCAGAAATCTTCACATCGGGCTGATTTTTTCCCGTGGATTGTATATAATGATAACAACATACAAAAATATCCGGAGGTAGCAATATGCCATTTATATTCAGGTTTGACCACGCCATGGTAAAAATTGAAGAGAGTAAAAAGGCGGATTTTGATAAGCTGATAAAGCAGTATGACGGCAAGGTCTTTCAGAACAGGGAAGAGCTTGTAAAGGCGAGAAACGAGCTCAGCGAAGGGCTGAAGGCTATTACGGGAAAAGGCCTTATAAAATCCAAATGTAAATTCGGAAGCCATAGCGCCTTGGCTATCAGCGGAATATTAACCCAGCTTAAGAATGCGGCTCCGACCCAGGCTGAAAGGGATAAATGGCAGGCTCGTCAGAATAAGCTCCTTGAAGCCTATGGAAAGGCCGAGGAAAAAATAGCTAAACTGTATGAAAATGAACCTGAGGCAATAGCCTACAATATCCTTCCGGATCCGATTGGTAACCCTAAAACCTCCTTTTTTACGGAAGAAATAGAAGCTGAGTTAGAGGCTGTCTTTAAGGAATTAAATGCAGAAGTAAAGGAAGAGCTCAGGTCATTTCCTGTTTCCGGCACGGATTACAATAATGATTCCTTCAGGCGGGACGCCATGGAGATATTTGTCCATTATACGGAGAGCGCCTTAAATGACAGTCTTGAAAATGAATTGTCTAAAACTGACAATTATCTGGTGGGCAACAATCTTATTGGTTTAATTCCGCAAACAAATGTCTACGGCAAGGCAAAGGGGGAGGGAAATGTTCCGCATATAAACGATTATGTCCGCTTTGAGCATCTGGTGCCGCTCCATGCCCCGGTGGTCAAGGCGATGCGCCTTGTAGAGGGAAATATCGCATACGAAAAAAAGGGAAAAAAGACTACAAAGGAAGATGAACTCCAGGTCCGGGAGCAGATCCTTGCAGAAGGAGCTGATGCTCTTTATGCCATGGACAAGATCAAAAAGAATATAGTAAACGAGGAGGTAAAAGCAGAATTTCCGGCTGAGACAGCCGGAGCATATACAGATTCCGCAGGCAGCAGGGGACAGCTTAATAAATGGGAAGGCATGCTCCGTTCGAGAAGGATGCTTATCCTGAACGGATGGGATATGGGTGCGGTAACGGCCATAGGAAGGATCGCAGCAATAGCAGGTCCCATTGCCGAAAAAAATATTCAGGAAAACAAAGCACTGTGGGACAAATACAGAGAAGAGCAAACCACTTATGAAAGCAGGCTGAAAGCCGATGAGGAAGCAAGAAAAAGGGGAGAAAACCCGATCAGGGTATTTGCTCCCGCCAAACCCAGTAAAGAAGAATATACGGAAGCAGAGATCAATGCCATAAGAAGCTTAAAGGAGAAGATCGATAATTGTGTAAACACTCCCCTTAATAGTGAGGAACACAGAAGGGAACAGCTTAACTCAATTATCGCGGATATAGAAAAGCTTCCGGAAAAGACAAAGGAACGGTTTTCCCCGTTAAAGGGTATTATCGTGGATTTGAAGCGCGCTGCGGAGCATCAGCTTACAAAAGCGGAAAAAGAGATACTTTCAGATCCTTCGGTTTTAAGGGATTTTGCGGATATGCATCCCGTAAAGCAGTATACGGAGGCTGAACAGCAAAAGGATCTCGAATGGCTCAGGGCACAGAAGCAAAAGGATAAGGAACTGAATGATATCTTTAAAAAGGATCCCTATGCCCATGATAAGATCCGCACCCTGCAGGAGAATTATAAAAATGATCCGGAGATCATAGCCCTGGCTGTAAGGAATGCCATAGGAAAAGAGGCCTGGAATGCCTTTAAGCCCATAGAGGGAAGGAAAGGCGATGTGGAGAAGGCTTTAGACATCTTAACCCATCCTTCTTCACCCCATAATGTTATCGGAAAGCATGAGCTCCTTGATAATATTGAGAACAGCCTCCGGTTAAAGACCATAGACGTAAAAAAGAGCAACTGTTCAAATATCGGATTCCATGAAATGACAGCGGTCTTTATGAACCTTATGAATTTCATACCGGCAATAGCCCCCGGAACCGATCCTGCGGAATTCTTAAATGATGCTATAGCCCGGGAAAATGACGGCGATATCTTTAACAGGCAGAATGAATATATTGAACGGCTGAATAAGGTGCTTGAAAACCCCGGTGACTTAAGTGAGCTGCAGCAGAGGCAGGAGATAGGACGCTGCATAATGGGGCTCCTTGCGCCTATAAGCACTGAAGTCAACAGATTTGAACTGAACGATGAAATATTTAACAAGGAGAACTTAAGCCCGGAGGAAAAAAAGGAGCTGGGACAATCCTATACCCGTTTGTTCGACCTCAAGGGAGGCCTTGTAAACAGCGAATGCGCAGAGAAGATAAAGCCGGTCTTTGCACTGGTGGATAAGGCTTTGGACCGGGTTGAGGATCTCATGGTAAATATGAATCATGAGGCCTCCATCATCAATATAAGACCCTTGCAGGTCGTATTAAAGAACGCAGTCAGGGGAACCTCCATGATGAAGATCCTGTCCATGGATCCGGTCATAAAGACCGTGGATGCCAATTTAAGATCCCCCATGGAACTGGAGATCGACAGGGAAAAGAAACCGATTATTCCCGGAAAGACCGGCGATTTCACCTTTGCCGAGATAGAGGAAAAAAAGGACATATTCCCGGTCCATAAGGCAGTGAATGCTGAGCAGGAGCTTAAGAACATCTGGGGCGAATACCTGAAGGAGCGTGAAAACGGACCGTTAAGCAGGGAAAAGGAGCAGGAATACTGGCAGAGGATCGATAACTGTTATACCACCATCGAGACTATAGTAAATGACCTTACAGCAAAACAGGAGGCTTCAAAACAGAATAATCCGGGTGGACCCACCTTTGCGGATGAGAACATGAGAAACATGCTGGGCGGGACCGAGGCCAACAAATCCTTTGATGACG
>CAMJPM010000030.1 GCA_946407725.1 uncultured Lachnospiraceae bacterium | reverse complement strand
CCGAAGGCATAATAGAGACCAGAGAGGAAGATATAAAGATCTTTATTTCTGACAAGAGGGAAGATGGAAAATCCGATGAAGAGATCAAAACCAGGGTGAAGAAATATTATGGTCTTGAAGATAGCGAGATCGAGAAGTTTTTTAGGAGTTAGGGTGAGAATACATTCTTATGCACTCATACTGCCAATCATGATACAATACACGTATATTCCGGTAGAAAGATAAAATTTCCCGACCGACTACATGATACATATATCTGTATTCAAAAGGAGGTATTATGGACACACATGTAAAAGAGATCAATGCAGATATCATAACGAAATTTCTATATCCTGACCTCGGCTCTGAAGAGATAAAGTCACTTGAAGAAGAAGTATTTAAGGATTTTGACCCCTTGGAAGCCTTAAGGGCACATAAGGATGAACTGGAAGAACTGGAAAGAAGCTCGGAATTACTGGAAGATATGAAGGCTGAATACGATCCTGCAAAGCATGACAGGGAATATGTGGAGCCATACTATCTTCTGAAAATGGACATCCTTTTCCACCTCGCCCGCAGGTTCCATCCTCTCAGTGACTACGGAAAGGAAATGCTTGCAAAGGCTGTGGAATGCCGGAAGGAATTCGAAAAAAAGCATGGAACCCTTACCTCCTCCATTACAAAGGAAAACGCTGAGCTTTTCAGTGAAGTCCTTTCCGCTGATATCATAGATGAGATAAAATGCCAGAAATGCCGCGGCATTGGCGCTCTTAGAACTGATAAGGACAGAACAATCGCTGCCGGGGCGATAGCCTGGTATATAGACACTGATCCACTGGAAAATGAACCCGTACTCCGCCTGAAGTGGCTTTATGTGGACGAGGGCTGCCGTTACACAGGTGTGGCAGGCTCCCTTATCGGGGAAATGGTATACCTTATGGCACAGAATGATTCCATAAGTGCCATGACCCTGGATTACCCCATTAATACCGACGAAGGCGAGCTATTGGGAGAGCTCTTACAGGAGTGGCACTTCTCCTTTATGACCGGATTAAATCCAGATTTCATATGCAGTCTCTCTGACATCCGGGATATTGAAAAACTGGATAGATACAGTGAATGGACTAAAAACGCATCAAATCTCAGGGATAAAGAACTTATGGTAATACTCCGGGAGAATTTTTCCGGTGATAATGCATACAGGTATTTATTAAGGGAATTGCCGGAGGGTTATCTGGACAAAGAAATATGCTGTTACACAGGCGATATGAGAAAACCGGACGGAATGCTTCTGGCACACTGCTGTCCCTCAGGGAAAGTCCGGGTGGAGTATCTGTATTGCAAACCGGACGCTGAAAACAGGATCCTGTTCCTTATCTCATGCTTCCTTCTGAATGCCGTTAAAAAATACCCCAAAGATACAGAGGTGGTAATTCCGGTGGAGGCCATTGAAGTAGGCGAGGTGCTGGATAAGCTCATTCCTGACCATAAAACGGATCTGATGGTGGAGGGAATCCTAAGCCCCCCTTCTGAAGAAGAGAATATAACCGGAGAACAGTTGAAAAACATCATGGAAATAATAGAAAATTCCGATGAACAGCTGTAAAAAACAACGGAAGGAGATGCCATGTCTGAAGCTAATTTTGAAATCAATAAGCAGAAACAGAATATGAGCTTTAATGAAAGCTTTAATGAGAGCTATATAGAAAACCCGGATGAAAAGCTAAACAGCATTATCAGTAAAAATGATAACAGCCTGATCATAACCGATAATAAGAAAAGTGCCGTCTCCGGACTTGAGGATAAAATGGAGGAGTCCTTCATAATAGAAAAAAAAGTTTCGAAGAGCAGAAAAGAATCCCCGGAAAACGAGTCGGAGCACATCGGAGTTAAACAGCGCTCAGGCCAGAATATGGCGGAAGACACAATTGAGGTGAAAGCAAAGCACATCGGATTTGACCAGCGTTACACCCGGATTGTGACGACAGACAATATTATGGTGGATGGCAAAAAAAAGAAGGTAAAGGTTGACGACATCGGAATGATGGATGTCAGAAGAAAGCTCCGGTATTATTTTGACAGTGTCGCATCCGGAAACCAGTCGGAGCAGCGCCGTAACCTGCAGCGTCTCATCAAAGAGTGTGATAATTATTGCAGAGGAAAGTTTTATATATTCAAATGGGGACGACAGGCAGGAGAACGGCTTAAAGAGGTTAAGCAGCTTAAAAGGGATGCGCAGCGAAAACTGGATACCATGCCCAGGAAAATTAATCAGTCAGACAAAATAAACCTGATCGTAGATGAGGAACGTAACACAGGACAAACTTATATTAATGCAAAAGAGACTTGTGTGAACATGTTACGTTTTCTGATTGAAAACCCCATTCGTATTGGACTCAGTGTCCTTACTATGCCCGTCTGGATCATTAATGAATATATACGGTTTTTCCAGGGGAAGCTGGGATTTCAGCAGAACAGGAGTATAAAGATCCCCTGGATGCATCGTTGGATATATTATGCCGGCCGGCAGTATTACAAAAGGAAAACGGGGCTCTTCAGTTTGTCCGGGCACCGCTCCTTTATGGAACGCTTCTTTCTTCACCGGACGGACTACGCTGCCATGGACAGGGCAGATAAGGATACGGCAATGGCTAATGATGACGCAGATTACGATGATGACGATTTAGATTTTGAAGAGGAATCCGCACAGGAAAAAAAGAGTAAGAAGAAAGCCAAAAAGCAGTGAGCCGTACTTGACTAATACCGGGAAATAAAATATACTCGTATCTGTTCGGAACCCGGCGGTTTTGAACAGATCCCATTAAAAAGCAATGGCGCTTTGGACTTTATGTCCGGAGTGCCATTTTCTATAGACCGGGGACATTCTGTCCTCTGCTGAAACAGGATAAGGAGCGGCATAAAACAATGAAGCTTAAATTTACAAAGATGCACGGCTGCGGCAACGATTATGTTTATATCAACGGTTTTACCGAAAAGGTACCACAGAAGAAAAAGCCGGAGCTCACCCGTCATTTAAGCGACAGGCATTTCGGCATAGGCTCGGACGGGGTGATATTTATTAATCCTTCAGACATTGCGGACTTTGAGATGGAGATGTACAATGCTGACGGCAGCAGGTCGGAAATGTGCGGAAACGGCATAAGATGCGTTGCCAAATATGTTTTCGATAACGGCATGACTGAAAAGACGGAGCTAAATATAGAAAGCTTCGGCAAAATAAAACCCATAAGCCTTACCGTCAGGGATAATAAGGCTGTGCTTGTCAGGGTAGACATGGGTGAACCGGAGCTTCTATCTGAGAAAATACCGGTCATATCCGAAACTGAAAAATTCATAGATAAACCCGTTACAGCAGGAAATGAAGAATACAGGATCACAGCAGTCTCCATGGGAAATCCCCATGCGGTCATATTCCGGGATCCAGATGAAACAGACATTGATAAGTGCGGGTCAGTGCTTGAAAAGCATGAGCTCTTTCCAAAGCGTACAAATGTGGAATTTGTCAGGGTTCTGGATAAAAACAATATCCGGATGCGTGTCTTTGAACGGGGAACCGGTGAGACCCTGGCCTGCGGGACGGGATGCTGTGCATCTGTCGTGGCTTCGGTACTGAACGGCCTTACGGACAGAAAAGTGACCGTTCACGTCCTGGGCGGAGATATTGATGTAGAATGGAGTGATAAGGACTCCCACGTTTACATGACAGGTCCGGCAGAAACGGTATTTACGGGAGAGATCGGGATAGAGATCTGACGACACCCTTATAATAAAAAGATGGATAGGAGCGTTTCTAAAAATGGTAAAGATAAACAGCAGCTACCGGAAACTTCAGGGCAGTTATCTTTTTTCCACCATAGCAAAAAAGGTGACTGAGTTTACAAAGGCCAATCCGGATAAAAAGGTAATACGCCTGGGGATCGGTGATGTCACCCTGCCTCTTTCACCCACAATAATCAAGGCTCTTCACAATGCCGTGGATGAAATGGCCCATAAGGAGACCTTTAAGGGCTATGCCCCGGACAGAGGATATTCCTTCCTGAGGGAAGCCATTGTGGAAAATGATTATAAAAAGAGGGGCTGCAGCATATCCCCCGACGAGATCTTTGTTTCAGACGGGGCAAAATGCGACTCCGGAAATATCCAGGAGATATTTGATGTTAACAGCACTATTGCGGTCTGTGATCCGGTATATCCCGTGTATGTGGATTCAAATATCATGGCGGGACGGGGCGGTGATTATCTCGCAGATAAGGAGTGCTATTCCGGCATTATCTATATGCCCTGCAAAAAAGAGAATGGCTTTACACCCATGCTGCCGGACAGGGTTCCCGATCTCATATATCTCTGTTCTCCCAACAACCCCACAGGAGCCGTGATAGACAGGAACGGGCTGCAGAAATGGGTTGATTATGCCAATGAAAACGGCTCCGTTATCATTTTTGACGCTGCATACGAAGCCTATATCAGGTCAGAAAACATACCCCACAGCATATATGAGTGCGACGGAGCAGAAAAATGTGCCATAGAGCTTCATTCATTTTCAAAGAATGCCGGATTTACCGGGCTCAGGCTTGGATATGCGGTGGTTCCCAAAGCCCTTGTCAGGGACGGTGTAAGCTTAAACGACCTCTGGGCAAGACGCCACAGCACAAAATACAACGGAGCGCCCTATATCGTCCAAAGGGCCGGTGAAGCAGTGTATTCTGCCGAAGGACAGCGTGAGATCCGTGGAATGGTGGACTATTATAATAAGAATGCGGATTATATAAAGACCAATCTGGAAAAGGCCGGTTTCAGCGTGTCAGGAGGAACAGACGCCCCCTATATCTGGCTTAAAACCCCGGATAATATGAGCAGCTGGGAATTTTTTGACTATCTTCTTTCAAAAGCAAACGTGGTGGGCACTCCCGGTTCCGGCTTCGGGCCCCATGGAGAAGGATACCTCCGGCTCACCGCCTTTGGCAGCTATGAAAACACCGTTGAAGCAGTAGACAGGATCGTAAACCGCCTGTAGCTTATGACGCTTCAGCATTACGATTCAGCTGACCGGCAGGCCGCTCTATTGCAGTGCTTCACCCGTTCATGAGCAGGATCATCTGGGCGGTCTCCACCATGGAGTATGAATTATCCATGCTGCTCTTC
The DNA here is from genome assembly GCA_946407725.1 of uncultured Lachnospiraceae bacterium. Classification (GTDB taxonomy): domain Bacteria; phylum Bacillota; class Clostridia; order Lachnospirales; family Lachnospiraceae; genus NK4A144. The sequence goes on along the minus strand of CAMJPM010000030.1, from coordinate 24,921 downwards.
TGTATATAACGATAGGCATCAGGCTCGCTCATTCCTTTCTTTTCCATGAGCAGGGCCTTGGCCTTGTCAATGTACTTTTTGTCCTCAATACTCCTGTTTGAACGGGGTACATTGACTTCCCTCTCCTTTATGCGCTCCTCCTGCTGTTCTTTTTCAAGAACAGCCGTGAGATCCACGATCTTTAAGGGAAGCGGCAGCTTTACCGCATTGTCCGGGTAATCATTGCTCATGACATCCCGGGAAAGGATCACAAGACTAAAAGCCCCCGGCAGACAATCCCTGAATTCCAGAAAACTCATGTCCGGCAGGCGGCTTCCGCAGATAATGACACCTTTTTCTCTCCGGCTGCTCTCGCTTAATGCCTCTGCTGCCGAAGAACAGAGAAGATCAGGCCTGAATCCCCGTTTTCCCAAAAGTGTGCCTATCTTTTTCGCGTCTTCAATTTTTCTCATGACTATTATGATACAGCCCATTATCAGATTCTATATAAATAGCTGCTTTCTTCCCATGCCGACACCTGTTTCATAAAATCCGCCCACTCATAGTATTTGAGCTCGGCGTAGACTGCTGCGAAATCCTTTCCCACCACATCTATGATAAAGGGATCATTTTCCGCATAGCTCACGGCTTCCCTCAGATCCAGGGGAAGACCCTCCACATCCTTAATGGATATTCTTTCTGGAAGCTCCTTTTTTTCTCCCTCCTTTATACCCTCCAGCCCTGCGGAAATACAGAGCGCAAGAGCCAGATAGGGATTTGCGGAGGAATCCGGAAAACCGAGCTCAATGGCAGGCTCAAAAAGACCTTCTCTCACACGGACATAGGTCGAGCGGGTTTTTTTGCCCTGTTCTATGGCATAGAGAATTCTCTTGTAGGAATTGACGGTGGGATTGGTATAGGCGGAAAGCGAGCGTGAATGCTTTAATATACCGTTTATAAAGGCTGCCGTCTCTCCGCTTACACCATTCTCCGTATCCATTATGTTGCTGTTATTTTTGTATATGGTGAAGTTTAAGTGCATCCCGCTGCCGGCCGCATCACTTCTGGGCTTGGGCATGAAGGTGGCATAGAGCCCGAACCTGTTTGCTATGGATCTCACCGCAAAACGGAAGGTCATTATGGCATCCGCTGCCTGAAGGGTGTCGGATTCCTTAAAATCTATCTCATGCTGGGCAGGTGCCTCCTCATGGTGTGAGGATTCTATCTCAAATCCCATTTTCTCCAGCAGCAGGACCATTTCCCTTCTGGCATTTTCACCGAAATCAACCGGACCCACATCCATGATCCCGGCTCTTTCATGGGAAAGGGTGGTGGGAAGCCCGTCTTCATTCGTATGAAAGAGGAAGAACTCGCATTCCGGGCGTATCATAAAGGTATAGCCCATGGCCTCCGCCTTATCTATGGCTTTTTTCAGTATGGTCCTGGAGCTCATCTCAAACAGTTTCCCGTCGGGATAGCATACATCACATATAAACTTAGCGACCTTTTCCTGCTGGGGCCTCCAGGGAAGAATGGTAAATGTGTCATAGTCCGGCACAAGGATCAGCTCCCCGTCATATATATCAGCTCCTCCGAACATGACGGAGGCATCTATCCTGTATTTATCCACCAGGATCTTCCTTAGCTGACCCGAGGTTACAGCCACGTTTTTTAAGTTACCGTAAATGTCCGCAAACTGCAGCCTGATAAACTCCACCCCTTCATCATTGATCCTGTTTAATATTTCCTGAATAGTTTTCACCTGAACTTCCCTCCTGAAATAATATGAGAGCCCCGCCATTTAAGGTTCACTTCGCGAAGTACCCTTCGATAAAAAAAGGCGTTCTGAACCAACGTTCAAAACACCCTCGTCTTTTGAGCTTACTATAATATTATTTCCCGGATCCGTCAAGCTGTTGAGCTGCAATTCAGCGGTATGCCGGTTCAAGTAATGCAACGCTATTGATTACCCATTTACCCCGTAGTATAATAGGGCAAAAAGAAAGGGGCTCATATGATAACAACCAAAGGCCGCTACGCCATACGTGTAATGATAGATTTAGCCGAAAACGATAACGGGGGCTATATTCCCTTAAAGGATATAGCGGTCAGGCAGGAGATCTCAAAGAAATACCTGGAGATAATAGTAAAGGATATGGTCACAGGCGGGCTGATCACAGGCACCAGCGGAAGGGGCGGCGGCTATAAGCTGTGCCGCAGGCCTGACAAATATACGGTGGGTGAGATCCTTGAGCTCATGGAGGGTAAAATGTCCCCGGTTGCCTGTCTTATGGACAAAAAGAACAGCTGTCCGCGAAAAAAGAAATGCCACACCCTGCCCATGTGGGAGGAGTATGACAACATGATACATGATTTCTTTTACGGCAAAACGCTGTCCGATCTGCTATGACAGCTTAGATAAAACACAGTGGCTATTCAGAGGCCCGGCAGGCCGCTGAATTGCAATGAATCCCAGGACAAACGGACGTATATCTTGACATTTTTGAAATATAAAATATATTTAAATTGTTATTTTATAAAGAGGTGGCGGGAACATGCCGGTTTTATTCTTTATCCTGTGGATCATTTTTAACGGTAAGATCACTCCGGAGATCATTGTTTTTGGCGTGGTTGTAACGGCAGCCGTCACTTTATTTGCCTGCAGGATCCTGGGCTATCCCATCCACAATGACATTAAACTCTTCAGAAATTTACCTCTTTTTATTCTGTACATTCTGAACCTGATCCGGGAGATAATAATCGCTGCCTTTTCCGTGATGAGGATGATCTATGATGCGCGGGATCCTGAACCCGTGATTATCGAATTCCATTCCGGTTTTTATTCCAGAATGAAAAACGTGCTCCTTGCAAACTCCATCACCCTTACACCCGGTACCATAACGGTTTTCCAGGAGGGTGATCATTTTGTGATACACTGTCTGCTGCCGGAATATGCCGAAGGCATAGAAGACTCTTCTTTTATAAGACTGTTGAGGAAACTGAAGTGAGTGTAGAAAGCGCATATCAGATTTTTTTCTCGGGTGCCCTGATCTGGTTTTCGATACTGATCCTGGCCATGCTCATAAGATCTGTCCTGGGACCCCGCATAACGGACCGAATCCTCTGTATCAACATGATCGGAACCATGGTAATCTGCTGCATCACCATCCTCTCCCGCATGTTAAATGAGGGCTGGCTTAATGATGTGGCACTGATCTATGCCATGATAAGCTTTATCTCCGTGCTGATACTGGCCACTATATATATTCCCAACCGCCACCGCCGGGAGGGCTTCGGAAAACAGGTGGAGGAGGAACTGGCTGAGGAGAAGGAATTTCTTTATAAAATAAAAAACAACAGGGGAGGTGAATGATTGTGGTCACAGACTGGATCGTGTTTTTTATTACAGCCGCTCTGCTGCTATCCGCCCTTTTGTGCTTTACTGCCGCTGTCATCGGGGTATACCGGTTTGGTTTTATCTTAAACCGCATACATTCAAGCGGTATAGGGGACTCTTTGGGATTTTTATGTGCCATTTCAGCGGTGATAATTGCCACAGGACTGAAGATGGATTCACTGAAGCTCATGCTCCTCATATTGTTTATGTGGTTTACATCCCCGGTCTCTTCCCATTTTTTAAGCCAGGTCGAGTATTATACCAATGAACATCTGTACAGATATACAGACCGTATAATCAAAGAAGAAAGCAAAGACAGGGAGAAACGAGTTTGAAACAAACAGAAAGGAGCGGTATCGGCAGATTATGGAAATGAAACTTATCTTCCGGGTGATCCTTCTCATTCTTTTGATCATATGTGCGATTTCCGTTAACCTGACACGAAATCTTCTGCAGGCCGTGATCATCTTCATGTCCTACAGTTCCATCATGTGCATACTGTGGATCCTGATGGAATCTCCTGATCTGGCCATCACGGAAGCCGCCGTCGGTGCCGGTGTCAGCGGAATTCTTTTTCTGATGACATTGAAAAAGGTCCGGCAGGAAGAAGAAGCGCAGAAAACGGAAAATAAGCTGCCCGATGAAAGGAAAGAAGCTTGAAGGAATGGTTTACACGGTGGCTGAACGGAGACCTTGAACTGCTTGAACATGTTTCGGATGCCTCAGAGATCCCCGACAGCCCCAGAGAAGAACTGAAGACAAAACGGAAGGAATTCCGCCAGCGTATATATGACCGTCCCGACATGGACAGCATCATCCGTGCCGAGCAGAAAGGCTTTCTGGCTATATACCATACCATCGCCATAATAAGCTGTGTGGTTCTGATCGGGGTTCTTCTGTTCACGGTAGCACACCTCCCCCGGTACGGTGAGGAAAATCCCTATACAATGGAGGTGGTAGAACGCTATGTAGAGCACGGGGTTGAAGAGACCGGTGCAGTCAACATCGTGGCCGGCATGATCCTGGATTATCGTGCCTTTGACACCCTGGGTGAGTCCCATGTGCTCTTTACGGCACTTGTCTGTGTCATGATCCTTCTGAAGCTGGATAAAAAGACTATTCGCGGCGGATACCTGGACAGCTATTACACAGTAAAACAGGATACCTATTTTGACGTTTCAAAGGATACCATCATCCGTCTGGCGGGCACTGTCCTGGTTCCCTGCATTGTATTATTTGGTATCTATGTTCTGTTAAATGGCCAGAACGGCCCCGGCGGGGGCTTTTCCGGCGGTGCCATTATGGGGGCGGCTCTTATCATGTTTGCCACGGCCTTCGGTTTTGACAGGATGGACAGGGTGTTTACGGAGAAGGTCTTATCCCTCACCGTATTTTTTTCACTGTCCTTTTACTGTTTTGCCAAGGGCTATGTATTCTTTACCGGAGCCAACGGACTGGATAACCATATCCCAAAAGGGATCCCCGGCGCCATCCTGTCCGGGGGGCTGATCCTGCCTCTGGATATTGCCGTAGGTATGGTGGTAGCCTGCACCATGTATGGTTTTTACAGTCTTTTTAAGAGAGGAAGTATCGGCGGTGCTTGAACATCTGCTTATAAATAATGAAGAGGCGGCAGCCATAATACTTTTCGGGATCGGTTTTACCATGCTGTTGTTCCAGCAGAACCTGATCAAAAAACTGATCGGAATGAACATAATGGATTCGGGGATCTTCCTGTTTCTAGCCTCCATGGGCTATATTGAAGGACGAAAAGCTCCCATCATCGCTGACGGTGTTCAGGACACTTCCGCATACATAAACCCTGTTCCAGCCGGCCTGGTGCTTACAGGAATTGTGGTCTCGGTTTCCGTGACGGCTGTGATGCTGTCCCTTTCCATACGGCTGTATAAAAGATATCATACCCTGGATCTGGATGAGATATATCTGCTTTCCAGACACCAGATGGAGGACAGATAGATGGAGCCTGTTTCCAGCTTTCCTCTTTTTACAATAGTGTTCAGCCTGTTTTCAGGCGTTCTCTGCTTTCTGCTCAGGGGAAGGATTGCAAAGCACTATACTATTGTTTATGAGCTCGTATTGATCGGTATGGTCACTGCGGTTCTTTTGTATACTGTTAAGAACGGCATGGCATTTACCTATACCATGGGAGAATTTAGTGCACCCTGGGGAAACGAGATCCGCGCCGGCGTGCTGGAATCGGTTATGGCACTTTTGTTTATGGTGGTCATGTTCTGCTCTGTTGCCGCAGGACACCGCTTTGTCAATATGGATATAGATGAGAGCAAGATAAACCTGTACTATGCGGAGCTAAATCTGATGACAGCGGCTCTCATGTCCATAATCTGGACCAACGACATTTTCTCCGGCTACGTTTTTGTTGAAATACTGACCCTCACCAGCTGCGGTATCCTGATAGTCCGCGAGCTGGGCCGGACTACGCTGGCAGCAGTGCGTTACATGATCTTAAACCTGCTGGGTTCAGGTCTTTTCCTGCTTGGTGTGGTTTTACTTTATACCATGACAGGGCATCTTCTCATGGAACCCATGCAGCGTACCATCGCTTCGCTCTCCTGGAATCCTGATGTCATGCCAACCCTGATTATGGCGGTGGGTATTCTGACCATCGGGCTTTCCATAAAAAGCGGCCTGTTTCCTTTTCATTACTGGATGCCTGACACCTACGGCTGGGCAACCCCCACCTCCGCCGCCATCCTTTCATCCCTTGTTTCAAAGGCCTACATATTCCTGTTATTTAAGATCTACTACCGTGCCATCGGCATAAATGTTTTTGAGCGGATGCCCATCCGTAATATTCTGCTGGTGCTGGGTATCTGCGGTATCATAGCAGGCTCATGGAGCGCCATCAGATCAAACAATATCAACCGCATGGTGGCCTTTTCCTCCGCCGCCCAGATCGGTTACATTTACATGGGACTGGGGCTGGGAGGAATATCCGGTTATACTGCAGCCCTCTTCCACATCCTGGTACATGCCATTACCAAATCCCAGCTGTTCTTAACTACGCCCCATCTGGCAGAGGTCTCCGGCGAAAGCCTGTTGTTTAAGGAATTGCAGGGAAGCGGACGGCGTAACAGGGACGCCGGGGTGTTTTTCACTATCAGTGCCCTGTCCATGATAGGCATCCCGATATTTGCAGGATTTTCATCCAAATTACTGTTTGGCCAGGCGGCTATGGGGCACGGAAACAAAAAGCTCATTCTGGTGATGCTGGCTCTTGCCGTGAGCTCCATGCTGAATGCCCTTTATTTTATACGTACGGTTATCCGTATTTACACGGATGATCCCCGAAATCATGTAAAGACCCGTCATCGGCCGGATTATATTCCGTCCATGCTGGTATTGACCGGATGTAATCTGTTCCTGGGTCTCTTTTCCTGGGTAACGGCCGGTCTGATCCAGACAGGGCTTTCCATGTTCGGATAAGGAGGTTTGTATGCTTCTGACAGCAGCATTTTTATTTCCAATGATTGCAGGACCCATCTCCGCTTTGTTTCCCTGCAAAACGGATAACGGAAGAAATATGAGATTTGCAGGTGTCATGATCCTTACTGACATCCTTTGTGTCCTTACTGCCCTTTTCTCCGAACCCTTTGAACTGCTTTCCATTACAGATAAGGTATCCTTTGGTTTTTCACCGGATAATTTCGGAAGGCTTTATCTTATTATGGTTATCATCCTGTATACGGCTGTTTGCTTCTATGCTTTTGAATACATGAAGATGGAAGAACGGCCCGCCATGTTTTTCGGATTTTATTTTGTGTCCCTGGGAGCGCTGATCGCGCTTTCCATGTCCGCCAATCTGGTAACACTCTATTTCTGCTTTGAGCTTGCCACCCTCTCATCAGTTCCCCTGGTTTTGCACGAGATGACAAAGGAAGCCGTTTCCGCCGGGCTTAAATATCTGTTTTATTCCATTGCCGGTGCCCTGATGGGACTTCTCGCGGTATTTTTTGTATATTACTATTCCGGCAGTGATACCTCTTTTATTCCCGGAGGATTTCTGGACAGGGCACTGATCTCCGGAAATGAAGGTATTATCTTAACAATGGTCTTTATAGGGATCCTGGGCTTTGGAACCAAGGCCGGTATGTATCCCATGCACGGATGGCTTCCCACAGCCCATCCCATTGCCCCGGCTCCGGCTTCCGCCCTGCTGTCCGGCATCATAGCCAAGGCGGGTGTCGTTGCCATAGTACGGCTTGTTTATTACTCGGCAGGCACGGAATTTCTCCGGGGCACCTGGGTCCAGTACGCATGGATGTCTCTCTGCATGCTGACCATTCTGATGGGTTCCACCTGTGCCTTTAATGAAAAGGTGATGAAAAAAAGACTGGCCTATTCCACCGTAAGCCAGATCTCCTATATCCTGCTGGGTCTTTCCCTAATGTCGGAGGACGGGCTCAGGGCCGGTGTTCTGCATCTCATGAGCCATGCGGTTTCCAAGGGCTGCCTCTTCCTGGTGGCAGGTATTTTTATTTATAAACTGGGAAAGCGCAATGTTTCAGAGCTGAAAGGCGTCGGTAAACAGATGCCCCTGACCATGTGGTGCTTTATGCTGTCCTCCCTGTCTTTGGTTGGAATACCTCCCATGGGTGGATTTACCAGCAAATGGGCTTTATCCAATGCGGCAATCGGGGATGGAATGGGTATAATGTCCATTCTGCCGCCCGTTGTGCTTCTGATATCTGCGCTGCTTACAGCCGGCTATCTTTTCCCGATAGCTATAGATGCCTTCTTCCCGGGCCGTGACTTTGATACCTCCGGATTGAAGAAGAAGGAGCCGTCACTATTGATGACAGTGCCTCTTATCATTCTCTGTCTGCTGGCACTGGCCGCAGGTTTATTCGGAACGAGGATCGTTACACTCATATGATAAGTCCGTATTTTTTACTGATCCCCATAATGCTTCCGCTCCTCAGCGCCTTCCCGCTGCTTTTCGCGGGCTTTAAGGAGGAGGATGACAGGAAACGGAACCTCTGTCTGGAGTGTATTGTGATACTTACAAGCATTCTGGTATGGTTCCTTATCTTTACGGTAAGAAGGGATCCCATTCAGATATACAGCTTTACCAGCGGTTTTTCCATCAGCTTCCGGATGGACGGGCTCTCATCCCTTTTTGCGGGCATGGTCTCCCTGATGTGGCCCCTGGTCATGCTCTATGCATTTGAATACATGGAACACTCGGAGGGAAAGAACAGATTTTTCATATTTTATGTGATAACATACGGTGTTACGCTGGGACTGGCCTTTTCCTCCAATATGACAACGCTTTACACCTTTATCGAAATGCTGTCCTTAGTTACGATCCCGTTAGTCGCCCACTACGGAAATCATGACAGCACGTATGCGGGACGTAAATACGCAGCTTATACCATCGGCGGCACGGGCCTGGCCTTTTTTGCTGTTGTAATCACCACGGCCTATGGAGACGGGGGTAATTTTATCTTTGGCGGAAGCCTGAATACCAGCCATATTACGCCCATACTGGAGACGGCTTTTCTTTTCGGATTTTTCGGGTTCGGAATAAAGGCGGCGGTATTTCCCCTTCATGCATGGCTTCCCACGGCCTCGGTGGCTCCCACTCCGGTTACTGCCCTTCTTCATGCGGTGGCTGTGGTTAATTCCGGAGTATTTGCTGTAACAAGGCTGGTTTATTTTACCTATGGAACAGATTTTCTAAGGGGTACCCTGTCACAGACCATAGCCCTTCTGACTGCCGTTTTCACTCTGGTATTTGCGGCTGTCATGGCATTAAAGGAGCGGCATTTTAAGAGACGGCTGGCTTATTCCACCGTGAGCAACCTTTCTTATATGCTGTTTGGGATAATGCTGATAACACCCCATGGCATGACGGCGGGAATTATGCACATGGTTTTCCACGGTATCATCAAGATGTCATTGTTTTTATGCGCCGGTGCCTTTATTCATGTAACCGGAAACGAATACATTTATCAGGTGAACGGTGTGGGAAAGAAGATGCCCCTGACATTTTTACTGTACACCCTGGGGGGGCTGTCCCTGGCAGGTGTGCCTCTCTTCTGTGGCTTTGTATCCAAGTGGAAGCTTGTTACTGCGGGTATAGAGGCCGGGAGCCCTGAGGGGTTCCCGGGTGTATTCGCTCTTATCATCTCGGCGTTCCTCTGTGCCATGTATACTCTTTCGGTAAGTGTACGTGCCTTTTTCTCAACAAAGGAAGCTGACCGTTACCTGGATCGTACTGATGTTAAGGATCCAGGGAAAAGAATGCTGATCCCCATAGTGTTTTTCGGGATCCTGAATATCGCACTGGGTATATGTTCCGGACCCCTGGCGGCTTTCACGGAAAAAATCGCAGCAGGGCTGCTGTAAAAATAACAATGGAGGAAAAAATGCCTGTATTTGCTGTTGAAGGCGTTTTAAGTGAAGATATTACCTTTACGATTGACGGTTTCCGCCTGGTCTATGCAGTGATCACCGCCCTTATGTGGGCCTGCACCTCAATTTTTGCCCGGGAGTATTTTAAAAAGGAGCAGGAGCACCTGAACCGTTACTGGTTCTTTACCATAGTGACCTTTATAGCCACGGAAGGCGTGATGCTGTCCGGTGACCTGATGACGGCCTTCGTGTTTTTCGAGATCCTGTCCTTTACCTCCTTTACCTGGGTCATCCATGAGGAAACAAAGGAAGCGGTCCGGGCAGGTTACACTTATCTGTTTATTGCCGTGACAGGCGGTCTGGTCATGTTTATGGGACTTGTCCTGATGAAGGCCGGGGCGGGAACTCTGTCCTTTGGCCTGTTGAAGGAAGCTGCCGCCCTGTCCCCTCACCCCTCCATGATCCTTGCCGCCGGTATCTGTATCTTATTCGGATTTGGCTGTAAGGCGGGAATGTTCCCGGTCCATGTATGGCTGCCAAAGTCTCACCCCGTGGCTCCTTCTCCCGCGTCGGCCCTTTTGTCCGGCATTCTTACCAAGGTGGGCATCTACGGAATACTGATGACTTCAACGACAGCCCTTTTCGGAAATGAACCCTTCGGGCTAATAGTACTGTTGTCAGGTCTTGTGACCATGGCACTGGGGGCACTGCTGGCGCTGTTTTCCGTAAACTTAAAAAGAACCCTGGCCTGCTCCTCCATGTCACAGATAGGCTTTATCCTCACCGGCATAGGAATGATGGTACTTCTGACATCGGAGGAAAACGCGGAAGGAGCCGGGATCGCCTTATCAGGTCTGATGCTGCATATGGTCAGCCATTCTCTGATAAAGCTCACCCTGTTCATGGCTGCCGGCGTGGTGGTGATGAACCTGCATATGCTGGCACTGGATGATATCCGGGGCTGGGGCAAAAACAAGCTCTTCCTTAAGCTCTCCTTTGGGCTGGGAGCTCTCGGCATCAGCGGTGTTCCCATGTTCAACGGTTACATAAGCAAGACCCTTCTGCATGAAGGAATTGTGGAGGGCATACATAGTCTTAAGCAGTACAGCGTTCTGTTGTCTCTGGCCGAATGGATCTTTCTGATCTCCGGCGGCCTGACATTTGCCTATATGCTGAAGATCTTCATCTGTGTCTTTGTTGAGAATAATAAGGATAAAAACAGACAGCAGTCCTTTGACCGGAACAGCCGGTGTATGAATAAAACAAGCTCAGCCGTGATCTTCGGGTCAGCCCTTTTAATGATCGTACTTGGTCAGCCCTTTGTAAGCACAAGGCTTGCCTGTCTTATGACAGGCTTTGAAGAGATCCTTAATTTCCATGCATTTACACCGGAAAATCTGAAGGGCAGCCTCATATCGCTCTCAATCGGCGGGGCTGTATATCTGCTGATAGTCCGCCGTGTGATGATAAAAGACGGAAATTATGTAAACCTTTGGCCTGATAAGCTGGATCTGGAGGACCTTATATATCGTCCGGTTTTCACAAGGTATCTTCCTGCGCTTTTCGGCGCTATAGCCTCAGTCTTCGGGGAAAATAAAATTCTACGCCCCTTATGCAGGGCAGGTCTCACTACAGCCTGTATCACAGCCAGGGTCTTTGAAAGCGTTATGGACGGACTCATTCTACTGCTTCGTAAAACAGTGATGAGGGAAAAGAAGGTAAAGGGCAGTGAAAAACCTTATCCCGGTCTGTTCCGCACACTTTCCACAGAGTTTGGCGCCGCCATCAGACCTCTTGTTTCCAGCTTCACCTTTGCCATGATGATGACATGCATCGGTATCGTGATAATGCTGTGCACCATCATTTATGTGATATTCTGAAAAAGCCCGGCAATATCATTTTTGCGAAGATACTGAATATTGGTTCTAAATAGTTAAACGCCCGGCAGCCTCCAGTGTGGTGTATATCCCCGTGAGCAGCTCTTCAGGAGTGAAGGGCTTTGGTATATATGAATTCATCCCGGAGTCAAGTGCCTCTTTAATATCGGATTCGAAAGCATTTGCGGTCATGGCGATTATGGGGATAGAGGCGAGACCGGGATCCTCCAGGGCTCTTATCCTCCTTGTTGCCTCGAGGCCGCTCATGACAGGCATCATTACATCCATTAAGATCAGATCCGTTTCACCCGGGCAGGAATCCTTTATCTTCTGTATTGCATCAATACCGCTGTCGGTGGTTTTTACGCTGAACCCGTGTTTTTCAAGAAGTATCTTTGTAAGCTTCCTGTTCATGGAAGTATCATCCACAACCAGCACCTTTACTCCGCTGAAATCCCTGTTCATAACCTCCTTTTCAGCTCTGTCCTGCACGACGGCCTGACCGCCGTCTGAAGGCGCAAAGGGCATATTTAAGATGAATTCACTTCCCTTTCCCGGACTGCTGATAACCTCTATGGTCCCATGCATCAGATTTACCATATTCCAGACTATGACCATACCAAGCCCCGTCCCCTGTGTTTCGTGGACGGTCTGTGTTTTTTCACGGGAATATGCTTCCCAGATATGCTTTTTAAACTCTTCGGACATGCCTATGCCCGTATCCTTAACCCTTATCTCATAAGTTAACTTTTCGTTACGGTCAAGGAGTTTTCCCGATACAGATACCTTCCCTCCTTCAGGGGTGAATTTATAAGCATTGGAAAGAAGGTTCAGAATGATCTGGTTAAAACGAAGCTTGTCGCACATAACCATATCATCACCCATCTCTTCAATATCCGTGTCAAAGATCAGTTTGCTGTCTTCCATCTTAACCCGGATCATGTCAGCACACTCTGTAAGAAGCTCCTTAAGATTAACCGGTGAAAGTGAGAGCTCCATTTTTCCGCTCTCGATCCTGCTCATATCCAGAATGTCGTTTATAAGCTTCAGCAGGTATTCTCCTGCGGTATCGATCTTGTCAAGGTAATCCTCCAGGTGCTCCCTGTTGTCTATCTCATCAATTGCCAGCTTGGAAAATCCCATAATAGCGTTCATGGGTGTCCTTATATCATGTGACATATTGGAAAAGAACTCCGTTTTAGCACGGTTTGCACGGTTTGCCTCATCTACGGCAGTTAAGAGCATGTGCTGCCTGTCTTCCAGCTCCTTTTTCTGGAATGCGATCAGCCTGTCAGCATCCATCTTCTGGGCACGAAAGTCATCTATAACGGACACCATTACCAGCAGACGGTCTATCCCCAGCTCTCCCCTTTCAATAACCTGATACTCTATCCTTATCCATTTTTCACTGGCATCGTCTTTATATACAAACTCTCTCTTTTCGGAATCCTTAAAAAGCTCTGTACGGAAAAGCCTGATATCACTTAAGAGCTTTATCTGCTTCTCTGAAGCATCGTTAAGCTTTGACGCCATGAGTTCCAGCAGCTCACTGCACTCAGCATCTTCCTTTAAAGACATAATACTGTCCTGCTTTATGATCTTTACTGAACCGCTGACAAAGTCAATGAGATAAATACAGCGGTATTCCTCTGCCAGGGTAGCAATTATCTGATTGTCAAGCTTGATATGTCCAAGCTCCGTTTCGGAAATGAGTGTGGCGGAACCGAAGGCCTTTACAGGTTTACCCTCTTCATCATATGAAGTCGTATACTTTACACGGAAAGGCACTCTGCCCACTGTCAGCGGAATGTCTGCTTCTATCTTCGGGATGCCCTCATCAACCTTTCTCATCATATCCCTGTACATATCTGCGTAATCCGGGGGGAATATCCCCATATCTATAGCGGTTTCCGGGTAATTATGCACCACCGCAGGCATACCCAGATCCCTCATACACCTGTAACAGGGGCGCATTTCCTTTGTGGCTATGGTATATTCCCAGTTGTAAATATTGATCTGCTCACTTGCCTGCTTATATCTGTACTCTATATCATCCAGGGTATCCTGGGTCCTTTTTTCATTTGATATATTTCTGACGGATTCATAAATATAGGCAGCTTCCGTGGTCTTTTCCACAAGAACCAGCCTGCTTTTAAGACAGATCTTATCAAAGCCGCAGCAATCAGAGAATACCCTCCTCCAGGTTTCCACCGTCTGCTCCTCTCCGGAAACAGCGCATTTATCAACGGCATTGATAAAGATCTTCATGTTGTCCTCATCAAATACCCTGTCCGGATAGGCGCTGATATAATCTTCATCTGAAACATTCATCCATAATTCCGGCAGGAATTTCCGGTTTATCTCTTCTATCCTGACCTTGCCGTCCTTATAACAGATAATTGCCGACGGTTCCGAATATCTGCTGTTTATGATCTCCCCGTATGCCATAAATGAACCTCCATACGTATTACCTTCATACAAACGCCAAAAATCTTTTGACTCATGTATCATTATAGAATTATTAACTGCTCAACGCAAGAAAAGCAGGATAACCTGATTAATACACAACTATCTCATGCTGCAGGAGACAATATCCGTCTTTGAGCTTCACCGGAGTACATTTAAGATTTACCCGGGTGGCTTCCAGCTCCTCTGCTGCCTTGTTCAGCACCCTGTTCTTTATCTCGTTTTCTTCATAAGCCCTGTTGCACTCTTCCACCACCTCTTCACCCATCACAAGGGATATGGAATAGCTTCCGCGGCCGTTGTTTTTTATCATGTTATAGAGTTCATCATAATACAGCTGCATATCGTGGATGACATCCTTTTCCGAAAATCCCAGGTCTTCCAATGATACCCCGCTGTCATCCTCTGCTGGCTCTTCTTCTGAAGGTTTCTCTTCTTCCGGTTCTTCTTCCGGCTCAAGATCCCGGTATTTTGTTCCGTTGCACGGGGGAAGATATACGGAAAGGCTCTGTCTTATGTGGTTTCGTCCGTAGTCAGCATCAGTCTTGTTAAACCATTCGTAATACCAGGGTTTATCAGTTCCCGTATCATCCCATGTGACATCCACATTGTAGAATTCATTATCCAGACAGATGATGTTCCAGCCGTGTGCTTCCCCTGCATAGCCGGTACAGAGATAACAGGGTATCCCCAGCTTTGTCATGATATAGGAAAAAGATCTGGCATAGCCTGCACACACTGTTCTGTTTTGGACCAACCCGCTGTATGCGCTTTGATCAAGAGGGTTCCTCTGGTATTCAAAAAGCTCGGCAAGCCTGTTATGCACATATTTCTCCTTTTCATAATCTGTGCCGGAAGCGCCGGATATAACAGCATCGGCGGCTGCTTCAAATTCGGAACGGGTTTTTTCAATATTCCGGGCCGTATCATTATAGAAGAGGTCAAGCTCTATAAAATCACCGTTTCTCCTGTATATTGTCCTGTACTCCGTATCCACGAAAAATAACTCCGGATGATCGTTGAACACCGCTTCAAAAGCCCTGTCTATTCTTTTTCCGCTCATAAGCCTGTCTGCGGACTTAAAAGCCGAATTCATCTCATTCATATTGGCGTAGATCTGACGATACAGCCGTTTTCCCCTGTCATCCAGCATGGCGTAATAGGGGTAGTATAACGGATCAAAATCCAGGTCATCCCCCGTGGGACCTGTGGACAGCTCCGCTTCTATCCTGTCAGCTTCCTCGTCATCTACTGTTTTTTCCGTAACACGGATATTCTCATAACCGGTTTTTTCCGAAAGGTTCTCCGGTACCTCAACAAAAGCAGCCATGCTGTCTTCCGTCATGGCTGCTTCCGTCGTCGCTGCTTCCGTCGCTGCTTCCGTCGCTGCTTCCGTCGCTTTCTCCGTATTCGTTTCTATGGCAGTGGTTTCTTCAGGCTTTGAATTCAGCCTGTCTCTTAAATATGCGGCAAATCCGGGATTTAACGCATACAGGGATATTACTCCTGTCAACAGGGCAAGAAGGATCATAAATATGGTTAAAAGAAATATCTGAAATTTCTTCACTGCTATTCCCCGGTTTCTTTATCCAGACCCTTATACAGGAGCTCCCTGTATTCCTCCCAGCTTATCATTTTGCCGCCCATTCTCTCCAGATGCTCCGTATGGAACTGGCAGTCTATCATAATACATTCATCAATCTTAAGGAGCCTTGCAAGCATAACAAGTGCCAGCTTTGACCCGTTTTCCATTTCCGAATACATGCTTTCCCCGAAAAAGCATTTGCCTATCCTTACTCCATACAGGCCGCCGGCAAGGCTTCCGTCAATATATGCTTCAAAGCTCATGGCCAGATCTCTTTTCCAAAGCTCGTAATAAGCCTTCTCCATCTCATCGGTGATCCAGGTTCCCTCTTTATCCTCCCTTTTCATTCTGCACCGATGCATGGTATCCCTAAAGTCCCTGTCTGCCATGAATGTGATCTCATGCTTTTTCATGTATTTCTTAAGGGAGCGTGAAATATGTATCTCCGAAGGGCAGATGATGAACCTCTCCCTTGGACACCACCAGAGCAGAGGATCGTTTTTTTCATACCATGGAAATATCCCGTTCCTGTAAGCAAGCTCCAGCCGCTCAGGAGACAGGTCGCCGCCCACAGCCAGAAGCCCGTTTTCATCTGCGTTTGCAGGATCGGGAAAGCTTATTTCGTTTTCATCAAGCAGAAATACAGACATTTACATAGTCACCTTAAGATCCTGAAAACCGTTTTGCCGCAAAGCCTCATACAGAACGACGGCAACGGAATTTGACAGATTCAGCGAACGGATCCCATAGCCCATGGGGATCCTGATGCATCTGTCCCTGTTTGCTTTCAGTATATCCGCTGCTATCCCGCCGCTCTCTTTTCCGAACATGATATGATCATCCGGCAGATACTGTACATCGGTGTAGCAAACTCCGCCTTTGGTCGTTGCGTACCACACCCCGGCTCCGGGATTTTTTTCCATAAAATCACTGTAATTCTTATACCGGTGTACGTCCAGGCTCTCCCAATAGTCCATTCCTGCCCTTTTTACATATCTGTCATTCAAAAGAAAGCCCAACGGCTCTATAAGGTGGAGTGATGAGCCTGTCGCCACGCAGGTTCTTCCTATATTTCCTGTATTCGCCGGTATTTCCGGCTGAAATAATACGATATTCATGATAGAGGATCAAAAATTACAATACCGGCACAAATGTTTACTATCACCATTATCATTCTTTTTCATGAAAAAAACAAGTTGTTCAGAAAATGACTGTTTTGTAGTATAATATATTTTGCTTTCTTTTACGTAAGCAGAGCGCATTCTGACTTCGAATGCGGCAGGATAGAAAGGGGATTATTTAACGGATGAATACGGAAATAACCAGGTTAAGACGATATGAAGATGATCTTCATGTAAGCGGAACAGGTGTGGTTATTTTGGGTGCATGGAGCATAATCAGGATACTTATTGAGTTAGTCCTGAATACGAAGGATTTTATTGATCTGGATGAGATCGATTCTGTTGGGGCAAAGGCAGTCACAACAGCTTTGGTACTTGGACTTATTGCCATCTTATCATTCATTATCATGAAGGTGCATCTGTATATCGGCCTGAATGCCATAAAGGCAGCCCAGGGAAAACCGTATAAAAAAGGGTATGTGCTGGCTGCCATCATTTTTACTGTTTTATCGGTATTATCCCTTATAGTCTATAAAGATGAATTTAATGATCTCACCCGCATAGATACAACAATAGCATCAATTCTGGTGGATCTGACCACTATCTATCTCTTTATAGTAGTGATCGTCTCATCCTTCAAAATAAAGAAGATCAAAAATGAGGACTAATCTTTTTTGTTCTTCGCCCGGCATCATTGATTTGCGAGAGTTTGGTACCTCAGGCAAACTGGCTGTTATACAATACGGCGTATTTTCCGTTCAGCTTCATAAGGGCGTCATGATCCCCCACTTCCTTGATATCCCCATTCTCCATATAAAGGATGATATTCGCATCCCGGATAGTGGACAGCCTGTGGGCGATTACAAAGCTGGTGCGTCCTTTCATAAGAACCGCCATTGCGTCCTGTATCGCCTGCTCCGTATGGGCATCAACATTACTGGTCGCTTCGTCAAGGATCATGATCTCGGGATTTGCGATTATAGCCCTGGCGATGGTAAGCAGCTGCCGCTGTCCCTGTGAGATATTCTCCGCTCCCTTCGAAAGCATCATATCATAGCCGCCGGGCATGGTATGTATGAAGGTATCTGCGCAGACAGCCTTTGTTGCTGCCTCCATCTCCTCCTCTGCATCCAGAAGCTCGAAGATCCTCACTGCTCCGGCCATGGCTGTTGACAGCTGGCTTGACATCTGTGCAAAAGTGGTAAAGGGCTGCTGGAAGGTCTTTGTGTACTGCAGTGCGGACTGTACATATCCCACAGACAGAACTCCTTTCAGCGCCAGCAGGCAGCCCGCCAGTCCCGAGACCGCATAACCTATATTATTTACCATCTGTGTTACGGGCATTGTCATGCCGGAAAACTTCTCTGCGCTCTTTGCCTTCTCTTGAAGCTCCCCATTTAGGGAATCAAACCGCTCAATGGCCTTTTGCCTGTAATTGAAGGAACAGACCACATTCTGGCCGTTATACATTTCCTCGACATAGCCGTTTACCGTCCCAAGTAGGTTCTGCTGTGCCGCGAAGCTTTTTGAGCCGGCCTTCATAATAGGAGCTGTCGACATGATAGTTACAGGTATCAGTGCCACGGCTACAAGGGTGAGCCACACATTTATCCCCAAAAGCATGACGAGCACTCCTGCCAGGGTAACGGCAGCCAAGCACACAAGGAACAGGTTCTTTCCAAGAAGGATATTGATCGCATCCACATCATTCGTGATCACTGAAAGGATTTCCCCGTTGGTACGGGTATCGTAATAGCCAAGCTTCATCCTGTGCATCTTCTTATCTATATCGCTCCGGATGTTCTTGACCATTCTTGACGCTATCCTGGCCATCAGCCGGTTTGCCATGTAATTAAATAAAAAAGACAGCACATACATTATGGTGAGGACCGTAACAAGCCAGATTTGCCCTGAGCTTTTTATCTGTTTTCATATCCAGTGCCGAAAAGCTGTCGTCAAAGATGTATACCTCCGGTTTTTTCATGACCGCCCGCGCAATGGCAAGACGCTGCCTCTGGCCTCCCGAGAAATTTGTACCTCCCTGGGCCACTGCGGAATGAACCGTACCTTCCTTCTTCTCCACGAATTCATCAGCACAGGCGATCCTCAATGCCTCCGCCCAGTCTGCTTCACTACCCGATTCATTTCAGAAATTAAGGTTCTCTGCAATGTCGCCGGTAAAGAGCACATTCTTCTGGGGCACATAGCCTATCCTTTCCCTCAGATCGTCCAGCTTATAGTCCTTCACGTTGACCCCGTCCACAAGGACATCTCCAAAGAGCGTATCATAAAGCCTTGGTATAAGCTTTACGATACTGGACTTCCCGCATCCGGTCCTGCCTATGATCGCCGTGGTCTCCCCGGACTTTGATACAAAGTTTATCCCCTTAAGCACAGGTGCGTCAGCCCCTGTATATGCGAAAGTGACATTCCGGAATTCCACGGTCCCCCTGTAGGAAGGCTCCGGCTTATCCTTTTCAGAATCCCTTATAGTGACTTCCGTCTCAAGCACCTCCCCTATCCTTTTCATACAGGCGTAGGCATCAGGGAACATGCTGACTACCGAAGCCAGCAGCATGATGGCGATAAGGATGATATTAATATACTGGGTGGCGGCCACCAGGGATCCGACCTCCATCCCGCCATGGCCGATATTGGCGGCTCCGGCCATCATTGCCCCTACTGAGGTGAGCCCGAATAATGTGTTTACCACAGGGGTCATCAGACCGGATGTGACAATGGATTTCCGTGAGATTTCAGCCGCTTCCTCATTCGTGTCTTCAAAACGGTCTATCTCATGCTCCTGCTTATTGAAAGCCCGGATAACCCGGACTCCCTCGAGAGCTTCCAGAAAAAGACGGTTTATTGCGTCTGTCTTACTCCGGAGTTTGACCGAATAGCGGCTTGCCCCGAAAAGTATCCCTGTCACTGCGATCACAAGGATAGGTATCGCAACGGCAAGAACCACTGCGATCTGTCCGGAAAATGCAACAGAAAAAATAAGTCCTACCACTGAAAGCACGATCATGGCCACTGCCAGCATAATGATCAAGCCCTCTTCATTGCCGCTTACACCGTCAACCATCATGCTGACCAGTGACGGAGCCAGCAGCTGCGCCAGGGAAGCGATCAGAACAAATATCACCATCGCTATCACCTGTTTGGTATTCAGCCTGACTCTTGAAAATACTGTTGCCAGAGTTATATTTTCTCCTTCTGTCTTTTTTCTCCCTTGTTGTTGTAAAAATGGTACGGGATCCGTTGTTCCGTCAGGATGTCTCCCACCATTGCTGCTTCTTTCTAATATAACAAAAACCCATGGTCAATACAATGAATTCCACGTAAAAGCTAAATTCCAGGGCTGTTTCCCGTAACTAAATACCTTCTCTTTCAAATGAAATCCACTCATTATTCGCGTCATTGATATAAAGAGAATCTCCCTCGATTGTAAATTCCATAGAGGAGGAATAATCATCGTACCATATAGTAGATGTACCCCAGATTATATCCACATCATCCTGAAAACTAAGGGTGCCCGTGTGATCTTCATTTAATGTAACCGAATAGGTGGTTGTAATATTTTCACCTTCGATTTCATCTGTGTATTCAGCCACGTAAGTTCCGGCATAATAATCATATATAGTCTGGTCTTCAAAAGATTCGTACGTAATGGAATTCACCAGATCTGAAACATCATCAATAGTAATACCATCCTTAATGTCGTCTGTATATTCCGTTACGTCAAACAGGAGCACTCCATCGTTATATTCTCCTGCTATGGCGGTTCTATTGCATCCTTCCCCTGTATGATCGCCTGTCAGTGTGCGCCAATACCCCCATTTATCAGTTGTCCCCGGAAAAAATCCTTCGTTTTTGTTGATGTTATCGTTATGTCCCCAGTTTTCGGTCACATTTGTAAGCAGTTCTTCAGGCTGGACGTTTACTTCATTTCTAATGTTTACAGTTGCCGTTTCATTTCCGTTTTTGTATTCAAAAGATACGTCATCGCCATTTTCTGCCACATCAAAAAGGGAATCATCATAGGCAACAGACCATCCATTTATATTTGAATAAACCGTATCACCTGTACTATCTTTGTCTGTTATCTCTTTATCCGTTATCTGGAAATAGATAAAAGCAATTATGGCAAAGATAAACATTGCCGCAAACATGATGCCAAAGATTTTGAACATTCCCCGGGTTATTATTTTATCTTTTTCTGCTTCAAGCTTTCTCTGTTCTTTTCTTTCTTCCCGTCCCTCTTTTATCTGATCACCCACAAAATCAAGAACTGTTTTGACTGTTCCTGTCATATCTATATTAACGTTGTCCGCATGCTCTATTGTTGCATGCTGGACATTGTAGTTATTGATGGCTTTTTCAACAATAAAAGTCATGCCGCAAAAAGGGCAGGCTGCTTTCTCGGAATTTGGATCAACTTCCACTCTTCCACCGCATTGCGTGCATAATGCCGGTACTATTTTTACATGTTCACCCATAATCTCTCTCCGTGCTGTGTTTTTCTTTCCATAATTCTTTTTTGTTAGTTATACTCACTAACGAAATTCTTTTCCATACCGTTACTTTATTATTTCTTATCGTCCAGTATGATTCCCCAGGCCTCAGTAAGCCTTTCCAGATTCCAGGCAGCATTTGCCGGACTTGTTGAAGGGAGACATACTGCTTTTATTCCCAAGTCGGGCTCGATATACTTCAAATAGTATTTTTCCGCTGTTCTTCCATTAACATATATAGCCTTTATTTTCGCTATATCCAGTATTTTTCTCAAATCGTTCGGTTCAACATTTCGGATGGAAGAATCCGATGATCCCTCTATATCACAGGACCGTATAACATCCCAGACCGCTATATGTTTCTTTAACAGAAATGCTCTTTTTTCATCAATACTCACCGGAACCGGATCATTAAATACTTCAGCTAACACCCTCCAGAATCTGTTCTAGGGATGTCCATAGAAAAACCCTGCCTCCCTGGACTTTACAGAAGGAAAGCTGCCAAGTATCAGTATTCTCGACCGTTCATCAAACACCGGCGCAATGGGATGGATTGTTGACATTTGTTTAGTATTCCGATTACCTCTATTGTGCTGTCTGAAAAGAATTATACACTGAAAACAGAATCGATAAAAGAATCAATCAGCTTACCGAGATTTCGAAAATACTACTCTTCAAGCGGCAGCACTTCACAGCCCTTTTCCGCATAGTAGTTAAGCATCTCATCCACCTTTTTCAGATTATAGCTCGTTACACAATCAGATATCACGTGCACTTTGTATCCTGCTTTTGCCAAATTATAACTCGTTGACTTGACGCAACCCGTTGCATCAGCACCAACAATATAAAACTCTTCTATCCCGTTTTCCTCAATAAAGCCTGCAAAGGCTTCACTTGTTAGCGCACTGGCTTTGGACTTTTCAAATATATTCCCTGATACAACCGTAAGTTCAGGTACCAGTTCTGCCTACCTATTGCCTTTACACAAACATGACACTGACCGCATGCAAAATTTTTGCAACCATTTTGCAACCAATCTATCAGGGGAAAGATCGCCCCCTTCTCGATTGACCGTTGGCCGCCAAATGTCCGCTCGTGCAAGCACGGCAGCCGCTTGGCGGTTTATCGCACAAAAAAGGAAACCCACTGTTTAAGCGGATTCCCACAATTTATTGTCTATTCAAGTTCAATTCTCTCTTCTGTTCAAACCGTTATTCCTCTTATTTTTCATCCAAATCGTATCATTTTGTTTCGTTTTGTACGTATTGTCCATATGGTCCTGAATCTCCTGTACCCATTTTGTACCCAGAGATTTATTTTACTCTCCCCAATAATCCTCAGTCTCCTGGGATGTGGTTTTTATCCCGAACAGATCCATCATGAAATCTTCCTTCTCGTTGTAAATATTCACGATATATATGCAATCCGGCTCTATCTTGTAGAATACATAATTCTTCCCCACAAAAACACACAAGCATTCCGAATCTACACCATACATATTACGAACGGAAATACCGAAATTTTCATTCTCACGCAAAGACCTGACCTGGCTGCCGATCTCCTTTATTACTTTTTTCCTGACATCTACGCCAAATTGGAAGTCGAGATATTTTTTCAGTTCCCGTATTTTCTCGGTATAATCGGGAGAATACTTTAATTTTTTCAATCTATTATCCCCATCTCCCGGTCAAAATCATCCGCATCAATCCAGCCTTCACTATTTGCCCGATTCTCTGCTCTCCTCAGATCTGTAGCAAGAGCACGGGCGGCTCTGAGCCTGTCAAGCTCATCAGCTTCCGCTATCGTCATAATAGTATATGCACCGTGGCCATTTCTTGTAAGATAGACCCGATTCATTTTATCAACTTCCTTTAAGACCTCTGAGTAATTCCTCAAATCTGAAATAGGCATTATACTTGGCATAAAACAAATTCCTCCCATCGAATCGGTGGCTCATTTCAAATATATAATACAATAAATCTTTCTCAGCAACAAGCATATTCGCATGCGAATATATACGCAATCTTCGTGTGCATTATAGCAGTCAAGAAAAGCAGGAGACCGCCGGTTGTTATTCAGCGGTCTCTTCTGTGGGAATTCTTATTTTTTTAATGGTTGTTTTGTATTTCTTAAAGCGGGTGATTCTTTCCGTATTCTACCGCCGCTTCATGAAACTCATCGGAACTCACATCTTCAAAATATTTCTGTCTCCATCGGGTATAATCGGATCTTTCCCTGAGAAGAACGGAAATAAAAAGCTCTGTCATCGATTCTCTCCTCTGTTCAAACCGATATTTCCTTTGTTTTTCACCCCAAATCGCATCATTTTATTTCGATTTATTCATATCGTCCATATGGTTCAGATTCTCCTGTGCTCATTTTGTACCCAGGGGAATTTTTTTAACTCATTTCAAAATTTTCAGTAAAAAATTATAGTGAACGACATTAATAAGTTTACTTAAAGCTACACAATGACTTCAATTGATAATTAGGCGTTTCCCATTCCTTAAATGCCTTATTGACAGTTTCCTTAAGAGCTGACAAGGTTGGGAAGAAAACATTATGGGTATTCTCTTTCCGTGTTATTCGCCATACTTGCTCTATAGGATTCAGATCCGGCGAATATGAGGGAAGCATCAAAAAAGACACCTTGCTGGATATATCGGTATAGTCTGCCTGTTTCTCTGTATCGACAAGACGTAGGGTTTTCTTATGCCACGGAGCGTTATCCATTACAAGCACATAGTGCTTCCTCTCTGGAAGTGGCTTGGCTGTCAAAAACTCACGGATTGAGGATATCGTGGTTTCATAGTTGAAGGTTTCAGGAGTGGTAACAAACCGTTCTCCTGTCTCAGGTATTACAAAGCCACTGTAGGATGCCTTGAATCGTCCGGGAAATGATTTCACCGTAGGTGCACTCCCCTTTTTGAACCATCCGCAGGTGACAGTTGTCTGTATCTGGAAATGTACTTCATCCTGATACACCAAAACAGCAGTATCGTCCGCTTCTATTTCGTGGCGTTTTTTTTAAACTCATTTCGCTCGTCCGTATCCTCATATCCTTTTGAGGGATACGGTTGGGGGCGGATATGTGAAAAGCCGAGTTTGTGAAACAAGCGCTGGCATTGTCTGACACTGAGGGTGACATTGAACTCGCTTTTGATATATGCGGAAAGGCTGGGCCCATCCCAGTTCTTGTAGCCGTATTCTTTGGGATCCGACTGGAGAATGGCGTCAATCTTTTTGCACTGTTCATCCGTGAGCTTTGGCATGGCTCCCTTGTGTCCTTTGGGTCTTAGGGCGTCAAACCCCTGCTCATCGGCTGTTTTCACCCATCCGGTAACAGCCACCTTGCTTACTCCAGCCATAGCGCTTATCTCGGAGGCGGGGAACCCTGAAAGAACCATATTTACGGCGAAGACCCTAAAATGAAATCGGGATTCATCCGATGACGACATAATTGCTTTACCTTGTTTTAGCAACAGCTCGGGGTCTGTGTTATATTTTCTATTATTCATAATTGTGGCTCCTCCAATTAGAGTATACCACAGGTAAAATATTATTTCAAAGTAAATCTATTAATGTC